>NZ_JAKSXU010000117.1:0-311 GCF_022829325.1 Methylobacterium sp. J-092
GAGAAGGCGGCGCCCAAGTCGCGCAGGACCGCCGCGAAGGACAACGGGAAGGGCGACGAGACCGCAGCCGCCAAGCACTGGAAGGAGGCCAATGGCCACTCGGAGAAGGCACACGAGAGCTCAACCAAGGCTCACGGGAAGAGCGCCCAGAAGTAACGGACCCCATCCCACCGCCGGACGCGCATTCCGCGCGCCCGGCACCAACTTCGGATAAGAACCATGGACGAGAACCGCATCACCGGCGCGGCGAAGGAACTCGGCGGCAAGGTCCAGGGCGCCGTCGGCGACGTCACCGGCGACCGCGGGACCCA
>NZ_JAKSXU010000121.1:0-1922 GCF_022829325.1 Methylobacterium sp. J-092
CGCTCGGGGAGGATGTCCTCGACCTTCCGGACGATGCTGGCGGCGTCGAGGCCGGCCTCGGCGTACATCTTGTCCGGGCTGTCGTGGTCCTGGTAGCTGTCGGGCAGGGTCATCGTGCGCACCCGCAGCCGCATCGCGTCGAGCACGCCGCGCTCGGTCAGCAGGTGCAGCACCTGCGCCCCGAAGCCGCCGCGCGAGCCCTCCTCCAGCGTGATCAGAACCTCGTGGCTCGCCGCCAGGTCCAGGATCAGCGCCTCGTCCAGCGGCTTGGCGAAGCGCGCATCCGCCACCGTCACCGCGATGCCGGCCGCCTCCAGCGTCTCGGCCGCCTTCAGCGCCTCGGACAGACGCGTGCCCAGCGACAGCAGCGCCACCCGCGCGCCCTCGGGCCGCGTCACGATCCGGCCCCGGCCGATCGCCAGCGGAACGCCCACCTCCGGCATCTCGACGCCCACCCCCTCGCCGCGCGGGTAGCGCAGCGCGATCGGGCCGTCGTCGTGCGCGTGGCAGGTCGCCACCATGTGCACCAGCTCGGCCTCGTCGGCCGCCGCCATCACCGTCATGTTCGGCAGGCAGCACAGGTACGCCAGGTCGAACGCCCCCGCATGCGTCGCCCCGTCGGCCCCCACCAGCCCCGCCCGGTCCAGCGCGAAGCGCACCGGCAGGTTCTGCAGCGCCACGTCGTGGATCACCTGGTCGTAGGCCCGCTGCAGGAAGGTCGAGTAGATCGCCACGAACGGCTTGTAGCCCTCCGTCGCCAGGCCGCCGGCGAACGTCACCGCGTGCTGCTCGGCGATCCCGACGTCGAAGGTCCGGTCCGGATGCGCCTTGCCGAACAGGTCGATCCCGGTGCCGCCCGGCATCGCCGCGGTGATCGCCACCACCTTGTCGTCGGCATCCGCCGCCTTGATCAGGCTCTCGCCGAACACCCGCGTGTAGGCCGGGGCGTTGGCCTTGGCCTTGGTCTGCACGCCCGACAGCACGTCGAACTTCACCACGCCGTGGTAGCGGTCGGCCGACGCCTCCGCCGGCGCGTAGCCCTTGCCCTTCTGCGTCACCACGTGCAGCAGGATCGGGCCCTGCTCCGAGTCGCGCACGTTCTTCAGCACCGGCAGCAGGTGGTCGAGGTTGTGCCCGTCCACCGGCCCGACGTAGTGGAAGCCCATCTCCTCGAACATCGTGCCCGAGCCGACGATCAGCCCGCGGGCGAACTCCTCGGCCTGCGCCGCCCGCTGGTAGATCGCCTTCGGCAGCAGCTTGCCGAGCTGCTTGGCGGTCTCGCGCAGGCCCCGGTACGCCCCGCCCGACGCCAGCCGCGCCAGGTAGGCCGACATCGCGCCCACGGGCGGCGCGATCGACATGTCGTTGTCGTTCAGGATCACGATCAGCCGCGAATGCAGCGCGCCGGCGTTGTTCATCGCCTCGTAGGCCATGCCCGCCGACATCGAGCCGTCCCCGATCACCGCGATCATGTTGCGGCGCTTGGGCTCGGCGTGGCCCTTGGCCTTCTCCGAGGCCGCGTGCAGGTCCCGCGCCACCGCCATGCCCAAGGCGGCCGAGATCGAGGTCGAGGAATGCGCCGCCCCGAACGGGTCGTATTCGCTCTCCGAGCGCTTGGTGAAGCCCGACAGCCCGCCGCCCTGGCGCAGCGTCCGCATCCGCTCGCGCCGCCCGGTCAGGATCTTGTGCGGATACGCCTGGTGCCCGACGTCCCACACGATCCGGTCGTCGGGCGTGTCGAACACGTGGTGCAGCGCCACCGTCAGCTCGACCACCCCGAGCCCCGACCCGAGATGGCCGCCCGTCACCGACACGGCCTCGATCATCTCCGAGCGAACCGCGTCCGCCACCGCCCGGAGATCGCTCTCCGGAAGCAACCGCAACGCGGACGTCTCGGACAAACCGTCCAAAATCGAGGGGGC
>NZ_JAKSXU010000006.1:0-5008 GCF_022829325.1 Methylobacterium sp. J-092
TCTGGCCCTGTGAAATCAGAACGTCCGCCTGACGTAGCTTCGCGACGATCTCCTCGGGCTTCGGGTGCTTTGCCATCTCGTCCGTCCTCCAGGCTCAAAAGCCATACCAAAGGGCGGACCACTTCAATGGGGGCTGACCAAACTGAGGGGCAGGGAGCGGGGCAGATCCTCGGCATGGTGGACGAGAGCAACCGGTACAAGTTCGACCAAGCCTGCCGCGTCAAGGCGATCGAACTTGCCGCCTCCCTGTTCCCTGATCAGGAAACGCGGCTATCAATCAACTTTATGCCGAACGCCGTGTATGAGCCTGCAGCCTGCATTCGTGCGACCCTCGACGCCGCCCATCGCGTTGGCTTCGCTCGCCGGCAGATCATGTTCGAGTTCACAGAGAACGAGCGCATGACGGACGTTGCCCACGTCCAGCGGATCATCACCGAGTATCGTAAGCACGGCTTTGCCACAGCGCTCGACGACTTCGGTGCTGGGTATGCCGGCCTCAATTTATTGGCAAGCTTTCAGCCCGACTTCATCAAGCTCGACATGGAGTTAATTCGCGGTATCGCAACCTCCCTCGCACGTCACACCATCGTTGCTGGTGTGGTTACGATGGCACGCCAGCTAAACGTGGCAGTGATTGCTGAAGGCATTGAGACCGAGGCCGAACTGACGACCCTGTATTCGACTGGCATCCGGCTGTTCCAGGGATATCTCTTCGCTAAGCCGGCCGTAGCCAGCCTTCCGCACGTCTGGCTACCTGATGCCTTGCTGACAGTCGATACCCAACAATCTCACGCCGCCTGAGCGTTTAACGTATCCTGACACGCTACGCAGTCGCAGGTGGCCACAAACGCCCAGTTCGTAATGCCTGGGAGACTGCCATGTGCCATCCAATTGATTCTAAATTCAGACAATGATGCTATTTCAGCTCCATAGTACGCTGAATGTTCGTTCGAAATCTATTAGCAAGGTCCGATTACAGAAGCTGTGAATAATTGGCCCATCCAAGGTATCTTCACGCATTTTTATCGTTTCGGTCGATTCATCATAACTAAAAGTTAGACGTCGATCTCCAAGGGTGGTCGTGAGAATAGCGTTTCTGCCGTCTGCATTCTGGGTCATTGTGGTCGAACCTGGCACCCCGCGCCACATGATCCCCCCGAGAAGGGCAAGGGTGATTGCTCTCATCTCCAAAGCTTCACCTTGAGACTGAGTGATAACGCTCACCGCATAACGACGTACCGCATCGAGATCGGACATTTCGGATTGGGGACGTATCTGCGCCATGGTGCTAGTCCTGGCTGGCAGTGATTTTCGTGCCACCCGTCGAAGTTGCCGAGTAGCCACCCCACCCCTCGGTCGAGACCGGCGACGTACCGCCCCAGCCTTCCAAGTCCCAGGTCGCGACACGTTGCTCCACGTCGACTGAGCCATGGTCCTTTAGAATGCCCATTACACGTTCAACCTCCGCCTCCTCGACGTGGAGGTTCAGCATCGCTCCTCCGCCGACCAGCTTCGCGCAGTAAGATCCCCACGCCGCAGCCGGTAGACCGATTTCGCGAAGCTGTCTGTGAAGCACGCCGTCGGCAGGGGTCGGCTCTCCAGGCTCGCTGCAGCCGACCGGAGGTATGGTAGGACAAACGATAAGCCGGATCGCCCCCTCGGGGATGCCGGATGCGATCAACGTGCCTTTCGCCGACTGCGCATCGTCGCGGCTCCCGTACAGCGCGCTGATACCGAAACTCATGGCTTCGCCTTCGATATAAGGGGCGCTTGCGTCTGCTTGATGCGGAGAGCCATTCTCGGCCTCGATCTCCGCTCGTGCAGCTGCGATGAAGTCAGCACGTTGGTCCTCGCTCAGAAAAAAAGCTTCGCTGAGCGGAGGCTCATCTGCAGCGCCGGGGGCACCCCACATTCGATCTCCCAAACCATTGTTTTGGAAGTTGCGCTTGGCGCGCGCGAGCACCGCGATTTCGGCTACATCGGTCGTCGTCGTCTCGGCCGATTTCATGGGTTGGCCCTGCGTACGGCTGGCTGCGGATAGGCTGGATTGCCGCCAGGCACACCACTGCTGTTCGCAGATGACGTGACATCCGATCTGCCGCTTTCGGACCCGGTGATCTGCTTCCGCGACGCGGCTTGGCTCTGGCTGGCGTAGTCAGGAGGGGAGTTCGCTCCCTGCCAAATCATTAGCCCAGCCAAGGAAGTGAGCATCAATCCGACGCTTACGATCAAGACATAGAGGGCTGGTCTGCCACGCTTGCCCTGGCGGCTGTCCTGACCAGAGGTATGTTCCGTCACCCGTAAACCTCGCTCGCCCAAATATGATGGACGTAGAAACAGAACAGGCAGCGTGATCGAGAGGTCCAGACGTGCGACCTTATGGGTTCAATAAACAAATCATAAGTGATCAAAAAATATGATTTATCTCGTGGACTTATAACCAATTGACGAGATTGTCGTGAATGGGCGGTACAAAGCCGCAAATCTTTCCCGTGACATTTATGGGACGAACGCTTGGCTCGCCTGGTATGAACGTCTCATCACTCAAGATGCCAGATCCTGTCGAATTGATCGTTTTGACCCAGCAGCTTGCACAGCTGGCGGCATGCAAAACCCGCCGCGGCGAACCGGGCGGGCTGAAGAGTAACGGCAGACTGATAGTGCTGAAGGTGCTACCTTCCGCCACCGCTGCCGGTCGAGCTTAGGCGTGAAGGCTGTCCCTCGTTGCCGGAAACCGCCGAGTCGTCCGAAATTCCATCCTCGGCACGTCCAGTCGGTGAACAAGTAGCAGCGCCCTCCTCGCCGGTCGAACTTGGCTCGCGGGTCACGACACCAAGCACGCCGCGCGGCCCGACCCCACCCGTACTCACGGGCACGTCCTGATACTGGGCGAAGGCAGGTGTAGAGAGCACGGCCGCAACAGCAGCCGCGAGCAAAATTTTAATCACTGTAATTCCAGACGATGGAGATGCGGCAGGAAAATCCTGGAGCGTATGACAACAGGCGCTGTACGCGATTGATTCCGCGACAGTTCAGCCATCACGGTATGGTGTTCGATGAAGACCGTCCGTGCTACTTCGCCTGTCCTGCCGTCGTGCGAACTTTGAAGCACCAATCCTGCTTCAGTCATGGCTTTCGGTGCTGGCGCAGCCATCGCATGGCCTCCTCCAGCGTGGCGAAGATCGGCGCCGAGATCCCAATGAGCCGCCCGAAGGCCGCTTCTACGAACCAGCCGTTGCCGAGTTCATGGTCGGGGGTATCAAGGCGCACCAGCACGGCGATCAGCAGGCCGTTGGCGAGGACGAGACGTCCTTCCCAATCCGGACTGCCCGTGTCGACCATGATCGGCTGCAGTACGAGCAACGTCTCAACGTTGTCGCGCGCATCCATGCCTAGCTTCCCCGTAGCTTGTTCAGCCACGGCTCGCTCCGGCGTGCGCCCCAACGCGTGTTCTTGAGGTGGAGGTAGTTCGGCGTAAAGCCGCAGAACGACTTGAGCTGCTCGACATCGTGGATCGTCAGAACCCGCCGTTTGATCGTGATCAGACCAAGATCACGAAGCTCTCGAAGCGTACGGTGCACGTGAACGGCGGACAAGCCCATCACATCCGCAAGCTCCACCTGCGTGAACGGAAAAGGGTAGCTGTCGTTCGTGACTTTTCCCACCGCACCGAGCCGAACCAACAGTTCGCAGAGGAGGTGAGCAATACGTCGCTCCGGGGCACGACCACCAAGGTTGACCAACCACTCGCGCAGCACCGCCTCATCGACGAGACCGCACCACCAGAAGGCCCGCGTGATCTGCGGATGGGCTTGGGTAATCTCCTCGATTGCTCGACGCGGGATGTCGACGACATGGCAATCGGAGATCGTGCCGATGTTGTGGTCCATCTGATCGAGGATGAACACGTTGAGATCGCAGAAGTCCCCTGGAACCATAAGCGCCATGATCTGGCGTTTGCCGTCCGGGAGCACCTTGTAGCGGCAAGCGAGGCCATCAAGGATCAGATGGACGTTCTCGGGTTCGTCACCTTCTCGGACCAAATCGACCCGTGCACCAACCTGCCGAATGCGTGGCGCCAGGCCATCCAGGGCCCGGCGATCGTCATCCGATAGGTCCTCGAAGCCTTCAAGCTTCTGGGTCAGTACCTGCTGCATCACACCTCGGGAGGGTTCGACCGAAACGACCCTACGTCGGATTTCCGACATTTTAAATCGTCATTTGATGAGAAATTTGCCTAACGTCCACGTTCTCCCTAGAAGTCGCGCATCGTTTGCAATCTTTCGGGCGCACGCGGCTGAGGGTTCGTGCCCCCGCCCTTCTCGAGACGGGCCCGTGACACAGCTTGGACAGGCCTCGTGCCGCAATCGTTTGCTCGCCGCGCTACCACCATCCGACTTCGATCTGCTTCAGGGCCGACTCGCCCTGCAAAAGTTCGCGGTGGGTGACGTGCTGATCCAGACAGATACCTCAACCACCAGTTTGTATTTTGTTGAACGCGGCATCGTCTCGCTCGTCGCGCAAGCCTCCGACGGCGAACAGGCTGAGATTGGGCTTGTCGGCTGCGAGGGCCTAGTCGGAATTCCGCTTCTGCTTGGCTGCGATCAAGCCCCCTATGATGGCCGGGTGCAGAATGCGGGATCAGCCTGGGTAATGTCCGCTTCGAGCTTTCGCGAGATCCTGCCTCAATCTTCAGCTTTAGGTGAACGGTTACTTCGCTATGTGCAAACCGTCACTGCGCAAATGGCCGGAACAGCGCTCGCCAACGCACGCTACACGCTGGCAGCCCGTCTCGCCCGCTGGCTCTTGATGTGCCACGATCGGGCGGAGGGCGACGACCTATCGACGACCCACCGCTTCCTTTCGTTGATGCTCGGCGTGAACCGCACTGGTGTCAGCGAGGCGCTGACCGCTTTGGAACGGGCCGGGGTCATCGCAACGAAGCGTGGGACCATCACCATCCGGGACCGCGAAAAGCTGATTGCTCAAGCGGGCGCCTGCTACGGAA
>NZ_JAKSXU010000013.1:0-7076 GCF_022829325.1 Methylobacterium sp. J-092
GGACCGCCCGGCCGACGTCGATCCCCGCGACGACACGCTCAGGCAGCCCGACCACCCCGTCACGGACGAACGCGACCCGATCGACGGCGTAGTCGACTACGTTGGCCTTCTCGCGGTAGCTTCGCGCCTCGCGGAACAGCCGCTCCAGCACCATCGTGTCGGTCGCCGGCATCCGCGGATCCGCCTGACGTTGCCGGCACAACGCGTCGAGCCGGTCGCGCTCGACCACCACCCGGGCCCCGTGCCGATGCCGGGTCAGGCCGACATACACTTCTCGCGCGTCGGTGCCGGCCCCGACATACATCACCGCCGCGGAACAGGTCCGTCCCTGCGCTGCGTAGGTTGTTCCGGCGTAAGCGTGTACAACCCTTGGATGTTTTAGCTGACGACCGAACCGGGGGACCCGCCGCAGCGCGTTCCAGGCCGTTTCGATCACCCTGCCGTCCTCCAGCACCAAGTTCAGGCGCGTGTCGCCATCCGGGTCGGTGACGAGTCCCTCGACCCGGGCGCGGGTGCCGTTGCGCAGGCCGAGATGCGGCAGGCTTTCGCCGAACCGTAGGGTGTCGCCGACGGCCAGCGCGAGCGGTACCACCCGGTCCTCGCGGTCGCGGGCGGGCGGGGTGATCAGGTCGGGTCCAAGTTGCCCTTCCGCCCGCAGGACCGCCCGCGCCCGAACGTTCAGGGCCGCCGCATCGACGTTGCGCCGGGTGACGATGAGCACGTCGTCACCGTGGATCGCGCGCTGTTCGGTCCAGGTTGCGATCACCCGTTCCCGTGCCGCCTCGGCCCCTGCAACGAGTTCGACCTGGCGCTCGGCCACGTAGGCGCGCAGGCCCGCCTCGGCGTCGCCGCGCGCCATCAGTACCGAGGCGGCGCGCTGCCAGTCCACTACCTGACGCCGCACCTCGCCGAGCACCGCCGAACGTCCAATCACCTCGGCCACCGCCCGCAAGCCGCTGGCACCCGCGACCGAGGCGAGTTGCTGTCGGTCGCCGACCAGCACCACCTTGGCACCGGCCGCCTGCGCCGCGCTCAAGATCGCCTCCAGGTCCCTGCTGCCGACCATGCCGGCCTCGTCGACCAGCACCAGGGTGTCGCGGTCGAGGGTCGCGGCGTCGGCCTTGGGCTCAACGTCCGATCGCGTCGCTCGGGCGCGGTCGTGGCGCCAGCGTGCGATCGCCTGCGCCGGGATCCCGGTCGATCGTCCGAGTTCCTCGGCCGCGACCCAGGATGGTGCCAAGCCGATCACGCGCATCCCTGAATTGTGCGCGGCGGCGACGAGAACCGCGGCCGTGGTGGTCTTGCCGGTGCCGGCACCGGCTTCAAGCAGCGCCACCCCGTCCGGGCCGGCGGCGTGACGTACGGCCTCGGCCTGTTCCGCGCTAAGGCGGGTGTCCTGGGCCAGAGCCGCTGCCACCGCCTCGGGAGCGATCCAGGTACGTTCCAACGGGCGATCGGCGGCACGCAGCATCGCGGCCTCGCACGCGGCGATGCCTGGGCTGGTCCAGCACGCGCTCGCCCCCCCTGGCACCATCGCGGCCGCCGCCAACGGCAGCAGGGTGCCATCCCGCTCCAAATCGGCGAGTTCCGCCTCGACCACCCCGATCCCGAGGCCCTGCACACCCGCGATCTCTAGGCCGCGCTGGAGCAGATCCTTGCGCGTGATGACGCTCTCGTGCCGGAACAAGGCTGATGCCGCCTGAGCCACCGGGGTGTCGCCGGGGATCTCGGGCGGGTCGAACGGCACCTCTCGATCGACCTCGCGCGCGGCGGCGATCGCCAAGGTCGGATCGCGTTCCGGGTTGCGCGCGGCCAGCCACGGATCAATCGCGCAGGCGGAGAGCTCGGCGCGCCAGCGCGCCTCCAGCTCGAAGCCGGTCGGCAGCTCGTGCTTGCTCCGGCGGGTGGCGAGCGCGGCGACCTCGCGCTGGGCGGACGTCGCCCTGGCACCTGCGTAATCGAGGATTTGCTCCGAACGCTTGGAGAACGTCGCCAGCAGCGTTTCGGGCAGACCGGCGACCTCCCATTGCCCACGTCCGGCCTCGCGGTAGCGCAGGCGGAACCGCTGCCGCAAATCCTCCGCCAGGGCTGCCCGGTATGCCGCCCCGACGCATACCTGGTAGTTGTAGAGTTGCTCGACCTCGATGGTCAGATGCGTTTGTGCTTTATATCGCCCGGACATCGCATGTGTCGGAGCTCCCGCAATATTGATAAAAACACAATGCGTATGAATATTAGGATCACCCTCGCGGGTGGTATAGTGATCGAACCGGCCGACGATCAGGTCGCTCGGCCGATGGCGCTCCACCCCGCCAGCGCCGGTTCGGACGCTGACGAGGCCCTCCGCCTCGACGAAGGCGAGCGCCCGCTCGACCGCGCCGCGGTGCGCGGCTTCGATCGCCGCGCGCTGCTCCGGCGTGCCCGCCATCCACAGAATGGAAACGGACTTGCCGGGGGTCAGGGTGCAGTCCTGGCCAGCCCAGTGCCCTGGACCGGCACCGCGCACCAGCGCCTTGCCCGTCCCGGGATGAACTCCGGCGCACAGGTCACGAAACGACGCGGCCTCGATCGCCGCACCGTGGCGCACGACCGTCTCGCCGCTGCTCCACCAGGTCCCGTCGCCGTCCTTGGCGTAGTACTCGTCGCGCCGGTCCGGGCGCGCCTCACGCTGGCCGTCGTTGGTGTAGTAGAGGCCAGCCGCTGGACCTGACCCGAGTCGATGCAGCGACGCAGTCACGCAGCTGGATCCGCACGCGCATCACCATCGTGGCCGTTCTGGCAGTAGCGGCAGACCTTGGTCAGGTCGATGCCGGCCGCCGGCGCACCGAGTTCGCCGACCGTCTGCGCCATGTCGAGGATAGCCGCGTCGACCTGCTCCAGGCGCTCGATCAGCGCCTTGTGGCGGATCGCGACCTCCAGGTGCTGGACGACGCACTCGGCCGCGAGGTCCTCCGCAGACCAACCCTGCTCGGCCGCCGCGGCGCTCAAGCGAGCGGCGCGGGAAGCTTCCAAGGTGAGGGTGAGCTTGACCTGGTCGGCCATCGGCGTACCTGCTTTGCGGGCGATCGGATGGAGACGCCTGACACGTTCCCGGTCGATCGGCGAGGCGGACGAGCCTCCACGGTTAACGCCGCGGCACTTCAGTGCGTGTGGTGTGATACCCCTCCTGTTGCTGTGCTTTCTACCGTGTCGCTACTGTGCCTTGCTGCTCAGCGGCCGCGCCCTGCTGCGCCTTGCTGTCTCCTAATGCTTCCTTACCGCGTGCATCGGGATTGCTGCGGTCCCCAACACCGGACGGCAACGGGCTGGGTGTTACCTCCCGCCCATGCCGAAGCCGCCGCGCCTCGATCTTCGCCGCCTCGAACGGGACGTCGCCGACGCCGCGCCGCGGTCCGCCGGGCTTGCCCCAGGTGGACGGCGAGCCACCGGTCTGATGGACGTGGTGCGCGACAACCTCGACGCGCTTGTCACGATGCAGGCTAGCGGCGTCACCTGGAACGCCATCGCGGCTGCCCTGACCAAACAAGGTTATGCGACCGGGGACGGTCGACCGCTGACCGGTGCCCAGATTACCGGCATCATATCGAGCGTGCGGCGGCAGGCGAAGCACCGCGCAGACAAGGCCGTGACCCGGCAGGCCCGGCTCGACCTACTGCCGCCTGTGCCGGACCGGAGGCCCGAGCGCCGCCTTCACCTGTCCGCCGATCTCGTTGCACCGACCGAGTCTCGCAGTCCGACCGCCGCCGAGGCCGCCGATACCGAAGAAGCTATCCGGCGCGGGAATCTCGACAAGCTCCAGGATCTCTTGAAGCCAGCCTCTCCTAAGAAGGATTGACCCCATGCCTCGCATCCTCCTCGTGGTTCAGGACAAGGGTGGCGTCGGCAAGTCCATCGTCGCCCGCGCGCTAGCCGAAGCTGTGCCGGAGGCGCCGCTGATCGAAGTCGACGCCTCGCAGCGGCTCCTCGAACTGAACGATCGCGTGCAGTTCTTCCCCATGCGTGCCACCCGCGAGGACATCGAGCGTACCGGCGGGCGCGCGGCGAGAGCCGAGTTCGACCCCGTCATTACCACGATGACGTCCGCGACCCTGCCGACCATCGCCGATATCGGCGCTAACACCTCGGCAAGCTTGCTTGCGCTCCTGGCCGATCTTGCTCCAGATCTGAGGGAGGCAGGCATCGCAATCGGCGTGCTGGTTCTGGTCACGGCCGAGCCGGGCGCGCTCGCTGAAGCGCCGCGCCTGCTCAAGCTCGCTGAGCCGTTCGCTGCGGCCCGGTTCGTGATTGAGAACCGCTTGCGTGGCGCGGTAGATGCCAAGACCCTGGCCAAGCTCGGCACTGGGGCGACCGTGACCATGCTCGCTGAGCAGGTAATGGAGGACAAGGCGGTCGAGATCCTGCAGGCGGGTGGCCTTGCCTCGATCCCGCAGATCGATGCGGCCAAGTTGAACGAGCGCCATGGGCTGGCGCTGGGCTCTCGCATCCGGCGCGACCTCGCCCGCTTTCGCGCCGAGGCGATGGCGGCGGTGAAACCGGCCGCCGAGTGGCTCGTCAGATGAGACCGCCGGAGGCGCAACCCCGCCCGAAACGGCCTAGTCCCAATCAGGCCGTGCGGCGGGCGCAAGCCGAGGCCGGCGCGGCAGAGCGCGTCGTGGCGGCGGTCAGCGCGAAGCGCTTGATGGACTGCCTTCGCCTGGCGCCAGCCGAGCGCCTGCGCTACCTCGACGATCCCGATCTCGTCTCGGCCGATCGCGTCGCGCTGCGCCGCTCGGTAGAGGCGAGCCTCGTGCCCGAGCGGCGCAAGATCCCGCTGCCCCGTCTTGGGCGACCCGGGCGAGCGCGTCGCCGGGCGCGGTCGTTTCTGGTTCGCGCGGCGCTGTCGCCCCTGACCCTCGGCCTGATCGTGGTCGGCGGTCCCTGGCTCGCCTTGTCGTGGCAGAACACGAGACCGCTGGCCGTGATGGCACAGCGCGGGATCGCGAGCTTCCGACTACCCGACGGCAGCGAACAGGTCGTTGCCTTATCCAAGGGGTCAACGGTGACGGTATTCGACCAAAGAACTGCCGATCCGGTAATCGGGGTATGGTACCCGCGCCTCGGGTACGCCACGGCAGCGGTCCCGCGAGCTGCCCTGCAGTTCCAGCGCTAGGGCGTCACGATTGAGTCGGTCCGATCGGTGGGGCGCCATCGAGCAGCCGCCTGAAGCGGGCATCGTCGTACTTGGTCTTGCGCAGCTTGAGCGGGTCGGTGGTGTAACGGCCGGAGTTCAGGAACACGATCGCATGGTCCTGGGTCTTGGATGCGAGTTCCGTCGGGGCCACCAACGCAACGGCGACGGGTACGTCCTGGATGTCGGGGCCGCCATTGCGGCCCGGACGTGAATCGACGCCGGTATAGATGCCGAGCGCATCCGACCAGTACCGGCACTCGTCGCGCTCGGCTCTCGACAGGTTGAACAGCATCAGCGCCTCGGCCGTGCCGAGGATCGTATCGGCGCCGGTGCGTTCATAGAGCTCGATCATCTGCGAGCGAGTCTGCCAGAACGTCCACAGCGACATGCCGTAGCCGGGCAGCTCGCCGACACCGCGCAGGATCGCATCGAAGGGGCCGAGTACGGCGGCCTCATCGATGATCGTAACGATGCGCTCGGAAACCCGCTCCGCTCGCACGGCAGCAAACGTGTCGGCGAGCAACCACCGGACGAAGGGTGCGATGATCTTCCGCCGGTCGTCGGCCGGCAGCACGATGAAGACGTCGGTATCGCCGCGGCACAGGTCGGAGAGCTCGAAGGTGTGATCCGTGACCACCTGCTGCATGCGTTCGTCGAGCGCCCAGCTGAACACCTGCGCGGCCGTCGAGAGGATCGCTCCGCGTGACCGATCGTCGGACGAGTCGAGAACCCCGATCGCATCGCGTGCCGCGGCATCGGTCCGACCTTGCAGAGCTGCTCGCAGGCGATCGGGATCGCGCAGTAGGTCGGCGGCCTCGATCACGTCGTGGCGGCCTTCACGGATTGATACGCTCAGCGCCGCGACGACGACCGAGACGGCGCGATCCTTGAAGAACTCGCCGCCATCGGAAGATTGCACCCGGTCCGGCAGCAACGCACGGGCCATGCTCTGCAGATAGAGCACGTCGCCGGCATCCCGCTTGAGCAAGGGGTTCCAGCGATCCGCGCCTTGTGCGATGCCGACGGGATCGATGCACCGAACTTTGCGCCCCAGCGCTTCACGCCGGCGGCGCACGGCGCGCACGACATCGCCCTTGGGATCGACGACTACGACCGGGCCCGCCCAGGCATCAGGCTCCGGAAGGATGAGGTTGGGCAGGATCAGCCCGGATGTCTTGCCGGACCGTGGCGGTGCGATGGTGACGAGGTTACCCTCCACCTGGATGCGGACCGCCCCACCGGTTTCGGGATCAATGCCGAGCTCCAGCCCCTTGCGCATGCGGGCCAGATCCTGGGGAGCGGCCCACTTGGCATCGCCGTAGCGCTTCGAGCGATGGCGGAGCGGCACGAGCTTGCCGCTCATTAGAACAATGACGATGGCAACTGCCGCACCTGTAACAATCCCAGCCAGAGCAACGCGTCCGCCTCCGGGAAGGCCCTCCGATCGCCCGAGCATCATGTTGGTGTACGTTCTGCCGAGGCGCTGAACGAAGACCATGGTCGTCTCGCCCAGGTTCGCACCTTTCGGCGAGAACCAGGCTTGAGGCGTTCCTGGAACTGAGACCCTGTTTCATAAAGCTCGGGCGATCCGTCTGACGAGGATCATGGCTGCGGCGAGGACGAAGAAGTCGAGCGCAGAGGACGGGGTAGCCTCGTGTTCGCGAGCCAACCTTCTGCAGCCATGATCCTCGTCAGACTGATCGCCCGAGATAGATGGAACAGGGGCTAAGTGTGCGGTGCGCAGGAATCCATGTTCATAGCTTTGGGCGACAACCAGTAGTCAGGCGCTGCTGGAAAGGACATACTGTTTCATAATGCGGCGGGGGTCCGTGGGTCGAGGATTGTGGTCGGTGCGTGGACGGGAAAGACTATCGCAGACTGCATGGGATCTTCTTAGGCACTAGGT
>NZ_JAKSXU010000034.1:0-39090 GCF_022829325.1 Methylobacterium sp. J-092
CGGACAAGGTCGGCGAGCATCTTCCGCGCCTGGTTCGCGCGATCGAGCGCGAGGGGCGCAGCGTCGTGTGGGTCTGCGATCCGATGCACGGCAACACGATCTCGGCCGGCCGCTACAAGACGCGCCCGTTCGAGCGGGTGATGCAGGAGATCGAGGGCTTCTTCGGCGTCCATTCCGCCGAAGGCACCATCCCGGGCGGCATCCACCTGGAGATGACCGGCAAGGACGTGACCGAATGCACGGGCGGCGCCCGCGCGCTGACGGCCGACGACCTCCAGGATCGCTATCACACCTACTGCGACCCGCGCCTCAACGCGGAGCAGGCCCTGGAAGTGGCTTTCCGCACGGCCGAGCTGGTCAAGCGCGGCCGGACGGTGATCGAACGCCCGCGCCTCGACGCGGCGGAGTAGGACCGCCGGCCCGCGGCTCGACCAATCGAATCCGCGTCGGCCAACCGGCCGGCGCGGATCAGGCGATCGCCCGCGCCGCGCCGTTCCAGCGGGTGATCAGGGCGGGCAGCTCGACCGAGGGAACGGGTCGGCTGAACAGGTAGCCCTGCACCTCGTCGCAGCCCTCGGCTCGCAGCTTGGACAGCTGCGCCTCGGTCTCGACGCCCTCGGCCGTCGTGGTCATCCGCAGGCTGGCGCCCAGGCCGATCACCGCACGGACGATGAACTCGGTCCCGTTCTCGGCGCACAGGTCACGCACGAAGGATTGGTCGATCTTGATCTTGTCGAAGGGGAAGCTGCGCAGGTAGCTCAAGCTCGAGTAGCCGGTGCCGAAATCGTCCATCGAGACGCGGGCGCCGAGCATCTTGAGATTGTGCAGGATCGCCGTCGTCGCGCCGGGGTTGGCGACCAGCACCGATTCGGTGATCTCCAATTCGAGGCGCTGGCCGGGCAGGCCGGTGCGCTGCAGGGCCTCGCGCACGGCGGTGATCAGGCTCGCGGAGGTGAATTGCACCGCCGAGACGTTCACGGCGACCTTCAGGCCCTCGGGCCAGCGGGCGGCCTCCTCGCAGGCGCGGTGCAGCACCCATTCGCCCAGCGGCACGATCAGGCCGAGCTCCTCGGCGACGGGGATAAACTCGACCGGCGACACCCATCCGCGCACCGGGTGGTTCCAGCGCAGCAGCGCCTCGAAGCCGCAGATCCGCTCGGCGTTGAGGCAGTAGATCGGCTGGTAGTGGACCTCGAAGGCTTCGTTGGCGACCGCCTCGCGCAGGTCGACCTCGAACAGCCGGCGTGCCTGCAGGCGCGCATCCATCTCCGGCTCGAAGAACCGGAACGATCCGCGGGCGTCGACCTTCGACCGCGCCAGCGCGACGTCGGCGTTCATCAGGAGCTTCTCGCAGCTCGTGCCGTCGTAAGGCGCCAGGGTGATCCCGAGGGTGACGCCGAGGGTCACTGTGTGGCTCGACAGGACGAAGGGCGCGCCCAGCACTTCGACAAGGCGGCGGGCGAGCACGGCGGCATCTTCGGCGGTGTCGATCCCGCGCTGCAGGATCGCGAACTCGTCGCTGCCGAGGCGGGCGCAGCTGTCGATCTCGCGGATGCAGGCGCCGATCCGGTTGGCCGCGGCCTGCAGCAGCTCGTCGCCGACCACGTGGCCGAGGGTGTCGTTCACCGGCCGGAAATCGTCGAGATCGAGGCAGAACACGGCAAAGCCGGTGCCGCGCCCGGCCTGCGCGATCGCGGCGTCGACCTGCTCGCTGAACAGGATCCGGTTCGGCAGGCCGGTGAGGGTGTCGTGGTGGGCGAGATAGGCGATCCGCGCCTCGGCCTGGCGCCGCTCGGTCACGTCGTCGTAGGTCGCGACGAAGCCGCCATCGGCGGTCATCCGCTGCTCGATGGCGACGACCCGGCCGTTGGCGAGTTCCTGGAAATGGGTGCGCTGGCGGCTCGTCCCGAAGATGCAGGCGGCCTCGCGCAGCATATCGGCGAGGGTCGAGCCCGGATGGTGGCCGGCGCCGAGGCTGCATTGGAGCACCGCTTCGGCCGACATGCCCGGCACGACCGAACCGGGCGGCAGGTTGTAGATCTCGGCGTAGCGCCGGTTCACCACCATCAGGCGGTGGTCGGCATCGTACAGGCACAGGCCCTGGCTCATGTTGTCGAGCGCCGCGTCGAGGCGCAGGTTCGTCTGCGTGAGCCCGGCCTCCTGCTCCTTCAGGACGCTGATGTCGCTGCACACGGCGACGAACCCGCCCTCCTGCGTGGCGCTGCGGCTGACGCGCAACCAGCGGCCGTCGGCGAGCAGGACCTCGCCGTCGCGCGACAGGGTCCGGGCGCAGTCGATCATCGGGGCCGGCGCGTCGATCTCGCCGTTGGCGAGCGCGATCACCGACGATCCGACCTCGACGGCCGAGCGCAGGCCGCTGAAGAACTCCAGCGCCTGGGCGTTGGCCAGAGCGATCCGCCCGTGGGCGTCGACGACCACGACGCCTTCGCGCGAGCTTTGGAGCGCGTCGGCCAGCAGGGCCTCGGCGGAGCGGCGCTGGCTGACCTCGCGCTCCATCATCGCCTGGATGTTGTCGCGCATGGTCGCCATGGCCCGCAGGAGCGCACCCAGCTCGTCGCGGCCGCCGGTCGGCACCGCGTCGTCGAGGCGGCCGGCCGCGATCCGCTCTGCGACCGCCGAGGCCGAGGCGAGCGGGCCGATGATCCGGCGGTTCAGCAGGTAGGCGACGAAGCCGGACAGGATCAGCGCCACCGCCATCGCGATCACGTTGAAGCGGATCTCCTGCGCGACGACGGTCCGGGCGGTCTGGCGGAAGACGAAGCCGTCGCCGGCGGTATAGTTGACCAGAAGCTCGATCTGCCCGTCGACGATGCCGGCCTGACGGTCGAGGGCGTCCCAGGCGGCGCTCTTGCCGGTCGATCCGTCGAGGCCGTGGCGCATCGACTCCCAGAGCTCCACGCCCTCCTGGACGGCCTTGGCCGAACGGATCACACGGTCGGATTGCGAGCGCTCGACGGCGATCCCGAGGTCGTCGGAGAGCGTCGCGGCGAGCTCGTTGATCTCGGCGTCGAGCTTGGAGGCGGCCGCCGGATCGCCGGTCACCATGCGCCGGGCGAAGGCCGAGCGCATCTTGGCGAAGTCCGCTGCCGCGGCCCGCGCATAATTGATCGACATCAGCGATTCGTCGTAGGTGCGGTTGACGAGCTCGCCCGCATCCTGAAGGCCCCGGATCGCGTAGAGACCGAGCGCGCCGGTGATCAGGCTCATGGTCAGGAACGCCAGGAGGATCCGGCCACGGATGGTCACCCGAGCATCCACCATGCGCGGCATCCCGCTCGTTGCCGAGCGTGGCCTCCTATTCGGTCCGGTCCCATTCCATCGCATCGAGACGTAGCTTCTTTCTGCCCGCGCTCGGCCAAGTTAAATGCGAAATGTTAAGGCGCCATTAGCCGGTGCGCCGCGTATCGGCGGCTGGATCGGGCACCGGGGCTCGTACCGAAGCCCGATGCAACGCGGCAGTTACGTTGTGGAGCACGCGAAAGCCGCCGTCGACATCAGCAGAATCTTAACCACGGCCGCGCAACCTTGAGGCGTGATCTTCGAGGACGCCATGCCCAACCTCAGGGAATCGGTGATCGGCCGCGCGAGCCCACGCTCGGCCCCACGCTCCGTCGCCGGCACGGCGGCGGCGCTGGTCGCGGGCGTTCTGGCAGGCATGGCCTTCGTCGGCCGGCTGGAAGCGAGCGGTCACCTCGTGTCGCAGAAGGGCCGGGCGTTCCAGCCCAACAGCCTCGTCGTCACGCGCGGCGACACGATCACCATCGTCAACGACGACAGCGACCTGCTCCACCACATCTACATCGAGTCGGACGCCTTCAACTTCGATTCCGGCGATCAGGTCCCGGGCAGCCGCACGCCGGTGACGTTCGAGAAGAACGGCACCTTCCTCGTGCTGTGCGGCATCCACCCGAAGATGAAGCTCATCGTCCGGGTGAACTGAGCGCCCTCAGCGCGCCGCCGCCTGGACCGGCTTGGCCTCGCCGGGGCCGCCATCGCGCTTGATCCGCTGGCCGTCGCGAAGGTCGGCCGGCGGCCCGAGCACGATCCGCTCCTGCCCGGTCAGGCCCTGGTCGATCTCGATCGTCGTCCCGAAATCGCGCCGGATATGCACCGAGCGCCACTCGGCCCGGTCGTCGTCTCCGACGACCGCGACCTGGGTGCCCCCCTGGTTGAACACCAGGCCCTCGGCGGGAACGATCACCGCCGCCTCAGGACGCGGAATCTGCAGGGTCACGTAGACGTAGAGGCCGGCGCGCAGCATCCCGTCGGGGTTCGGCACATCGACTTCCGTCGTCAGGGTGCGCGACGCGGTCAGCAGCGCCACCGAGCTGCGCTCGACCCGGCCCGAGAAGGTGCGGTCCGGAATCTGCGGCACCTTGATCGTGGCAACGACGCCCTTCCTGACGCCGATCGCCGCGTTCTGCGGCACGTTCACGCTGATGCGCAGGATGTCGTCGCGATCCATGCCGAGCAGCGCCGTGCCGCTGCCGTCGGCCTTGACCAGGTCGCCGACGTCGACGCTGCGGGTGGTGACGACCCCGTCGAAGGGGGCGACCACGTCCTTGAAGCTGGTGAGCGCCTTGAGGCGGTCGACGGTCGCGTCCTGCGCCTTGATGTTGGCCTCGGCGACCTTCACCCCGGCTTCCGCGGCCGCGAGGGAGGCGCCCTGGCTCAGCACGCCCGCCTGCGAGTTGTCCGCGTTCTGGCGCGAGGCCCAGCCCTGCGTCGCCAGCGTCGAGGTGCGGTTGTTGGTGAGGTTGGCGAGATTGACGTTGGCGCGCGCCTGATCGACCTGCGCCTTCGCCTGAAGCAATTGCGCCCGCATCTGCCCGGCCTGCGCCTCGGCCTGAGCGAGCTGCTGGTCGAGCTCGGGCGCCGCGATCCGCAGCAGGATGTCGCCGGCCTTGACCCGCGACCCGATGTCGACGCGGCGTTCGGCGATGTAGCCGGTCGCGCGGGCGAAGATCGCGGCGCGGGCGAAGGCCTGGGTATCGCCGGGCAGGGTCAGGTCGACCGGCTTGTCGCTGCGATCGACCGCGGCGACGCGCACGGCCGGCACGGTCTCCCGCACCTTGCGCTGCGTCTCCGTGGCGGCGGCGGACTGCTTCCAGTGCCCATAACCGCCCCAACCGAACAGGCCGGCCGCCACAAGGCCGACGAGGACGAACGGGCGCTTGCCCGGCGGCGGGGGAACGTCGCTGACCGCGGCGTGGGGCTTCATGATGCGCTCGCCTTCACCCGGCAGCAACGATGCCGATGCGATCTCGACGATAGCCGGCATCGCGCCTGGAGCCTAGCGGTTGCGGTGCCGCATCGCCGACGATCACGCCGTCACCACATCGCGGCAAAGGCGTGGAATGCCAGAACGTCTCCCGGATCGATCCGGTCGAGATGGTCGGGCACGTCGGCGAAGCCGTCGCTGCCGGTGAGCGAGGTGATGGTGCCCGAGCCGCGTCGCGGGAACAGCGTCGCCTCGCAGGCCCCGTCGGCGGCTCGATGCACGCAGACGCGCAGGAACTCGCGCCGACCCGGCTTTCGCGACAGCGCGAAGGCGGCCCGCACGGGCATGCCCCTGGGCTCCGTATGGACCGCGCCGCCGAGGCGATCGAGAAGCGGCCGGACGACGAAGGCGAGGGTGACGAAGGCCGCGACCGGATTGCCGGGCAACCCGACGAACGGCGTGCCGGCGACCACCCCCATGGCGACCGGGCGTCCGGGCTTGATCGCCAGCCGCCAGAACGCGAGCGATCCCGCGGCGGCGACCGCGTTCTTCACGTGATCCTCCTCGCCGACCGAGACGCCGCCCGAGGTGAGGATCAGGTCGTGCCCCTGCGCCGCCTCGCGCAGGCGTGCGGCGAGCACATCCGGGTCGTCGCGCAGGATGCCGAGGTCGCGGGCATCGGCCCCGAGCCGCCGCAGCAGCGCGATCAGCATCACGCGGTTGCTGTCGTGGATGCCGGACGCCGCGCGCGCGCCGCCGGGCTCCGTCAGCTCGTTTCCCGTGGAGAACACCGCGACGCGCAACGCCCGCCGCACGGGAATGGCGTCGCGTCCGATCGCGGCGGCGAGCGCCAGATCCTGCGGTCGCAGCCGACGGCCGGCGGGGATCGCGACGCTGCTTCGCGCGATGTCCTCGCCCGCCGGGCGACGATTGGCGCCGCGGACGATGTCGGACGGCAGCACGACGCCCGCGGGCGTGACCTCGACGTCCTCCTGCATGACCACCGTGTCGGCACCCTCCGGCATCGCCGCGCCGGTGAAGATCCGGTCGGCGGCGCGCGCGGAAAGCGCCGACGGCGCGGCGCCGGCCGGCAGGCGCCCGCGGACCGGCAGCAGCGTCGATCCGGTCTCGGACAGGTCGGAGAAGCGCACCGCGTAACCGTCGACCGCCGAATTGTCGAAGGGCGGGACGTCGATCGCCGCCGAAACATCCTCGGCGGCGATGCGCCCGTCGGCCTGCGACAGCGGAACGGATTCCACGCCGGCCACCACGGGGAGCCGCGACAGGATCATCGCCGTCGCCTCGGCGACGGTCATCACCGGCACCGACGGATCGAAGCAGTCGTCGCTGAGGCGCGTCATCGTGCGCCGCGCCCGTGCCGCCCCTCTGGCGGTGCCGAACCGGATCGTGCGGATGAAGCAGGTGCTGCGCGAGGCGTCACGGGCGGCCGATGGATCGATGGGTGTCGGGCTTGCGGCATCGCGGCCGGCCGATCAAGCCCCGCTGAAACCAAACGGCGTTCCCGACGTAGGGGAACCGCGAGCCGGGCGCATGACGTTTCGCGGGCAGGACAATCCGCATGCGTAGTCGGCCGGCGACGATCTACGTAACACGCGACCGCATGGTGCGTTGCAAAAAGATATGCGAGATTCGTCCTAGGCAAACGCGTGATCATTCGTCGATTCGGATATCGCACCGGGCGATCGTTCGTCTCGAAGACACCTTCACCTCGTCAGATCGATATCATGGCCGGACACGGAAACATTCAGACACGGACTGGCGTCGCGCGCGTGATTGCTGCACGGTGCCGCGCGCTCTCCGACCGTCGGGGACGCGGCGCATGAGGCTTCCGAAGATCGGACGCTTCGGTCGGCGCTTCGCCGTGATCCTGTCCGGCGAACTGATCCAGAGCCTGTTCCACTTCGTCCTGAACATCGTGCTCGTGCGGGAGCTCGGCGCCCACGGGTACGGCCTGTTCGCGATCGTATTCACGATCGGCGCCGTCGGCGTCACGTATATCCGGGCCCTCGTCGCAGTGCCGGCGACGCTCTTTCTCGCGCGCAGTTTCGGCCGCCCGGCGGAACGCGGCCACGACATGGTGTTCGGCTCCGGAGCGACCGCCGTCGCGCTGCTGATGGCCGCCGCTGTGTCGGTCGGGCTCGCGCCGGTGCTCGGGGTTACGGCGCTCGCCGGCGGCGCCTTCGTCGGGCTCTACGCCTTCCGCAGCTACCTGCGGATCGTGCTGCTGGCGCGCCGCGCGCCCTGGGTCGCGGGCGCGAGCGACATGGTCTATTCGGCCTGCGGGCTGGCGCTCGTCGTCTTCCTCCATGCCGGCGACGACGCCCTGCTCGAGCACGCCTTCCTCGGCATCGCGGCCGCGCACGCGGCCGGGATCGCCGTGGCGTTGGCGGCGATCGGGCGACCGGTCCGGGTCTCGTTCCGTGCCAGCGTGCGGCGGCGCTACCTGGAGATCTGGCGCACGCTGGCCTGGTCGCTGCTGGGCGTCACCGGTACGACCGTCCAGGGCCAGGGGCTGACGCTGCTGTTCGCGCTGCTGGCCGGGCCCGCGGCCTATGCGCCGATCGCCGCGACTTTGGTGCTGTTCGCGCCGCTGCGGATCCCGACCAACGCCCTCAACAACATGGTCCTGCCGGAGATCTCGGCGTTGCTCGCCGCGGGCCGCCGGCGCGAGGCGCGGCGCCTCGTCGTGCGCAGCACGGCCCTGATCGGCCTCGCCTGCCTCGCCTACGGGGTCGCGATGTGGACGGCGCTGCCGATCATCGAGCGGCACCTGTTCAACGGGCGCTTCGCAAGCGAGCCGATGGCCGCGATCGGTTTCGGCGTCTGGTGCGTGGTGACGATCGCGCTGCTCTACGCCATCCCGCGGGCGTTCCTCGAAGCGTCGGCCGCGTTCCGGGTGATCGCCGCAGGCGCCCTGGTCAGCGCCGGCATCGGCTTCCTGATCATGGTGCCGCTGCTGCTCACCCTGGCGCCGCCCTTCGCGCTGATCGGCCTCGCGGTGTCGGAATGCGTTACCGCGTTGTGGTCGGCGAAGGCGTTCCGCGACCGGTCCCGCCATCCCGACGGGCGGGTGCGCGAGGTCGCCGACCGCTTCGCGGCCGGCACGTCGGCACCGGCGGCCGCCGCCTGAACGGACGCCGGCGTTCCGGGTTCAGGCGGCTTCGCTCGCCGCTGCAACCTGCGGCGGCGGCGTGCCGCTGCGGCGGCGCATGTCGCGGACCACGAGGTTCCAGGAATCGAGCATCATCGCGGCGGCGCCCGGCAGCGTCCTGCGGCCCATGAAGGCGTCGAGCGTGATGCTGGTGGTGGCGAAGCGGCTCTTGAACGCCTCGGCCCCGCACAGGAAGTCGACGGTGTGCAGCCCCTGGTCGATCGACCACTGGATGTAGTCCATCATCAGCACCATGCCGGGCGAGCCGCGCTCGAACGCCGGATCGTAGGTGGTGACGAAGGCCATCATCGTGCCGGCCTGGACGAAGTTGATCGACACCGCGACGATGACGCCGTCGCATTCGAGCACGAAGGCGCGCAGCAGGCCGGTCTCGGCCAGCACCCGCACCAGGGCGGAGAGCGCGGGCGACCCCTCGTCGTAGAGGTTCGATTCGAGCTGGTTGCCGGCGAGCCATTTGCGCTTCAGGTCGGCGAGCCGCAGCAGCACCGGCTCCATCGGCGCGTCGGGCGGCAGCAGGCGGAAGCGCAACGGGCCGGATTCGCCGATGAACTTCTGGCCGCGGCGATAATTCTGGCGGGTCTTCTTCGATTGCGCCGCGACCCAGGCCTCGCCCGTCGGCCAATCGCCGGCGACGCGGAAGCTGACCTCGCTGCGATGGTTCGGTCGCAGGCGCACGCCGGCCGCCTGGCTCGGATCGAGCAGCGCCCGTGCCTTCGCACCCGGAAGCAGGCGGTTCAGATAGACCAGGTCGAACCCGCCGGCGGCCGAGAGATGTGCCCACATCCGCCGCACGAGCCCGGGATCGTCGCCGGTCAGGAGGGCGTCGCCGTAATCGGTGTGGTCCTTGGCCGCCCATTCGAGCAGGCGCAGCCCCTTCCGCCGGCAGGTCGCCATCGGCAGCACCGCGACCAGGGCGTCGCCGCGCCAGGCCAGCACGATCTGCAAGGCGCGCCGCTCCCGATCCGGCACCGTCGCCCACCATGCGGCGATCCAGGCCTGGCTCTGGAACACCAGCGCACCGGATTCACGCCACAGGGCGGTCCAGGCCGGGCCGACCTCGGCGAGCCGCTCGCCCGTGCGGACGATCTCGAAACGCTCCGCGCTCACGGCTGCGACCCTTCCCGGGCCTGGATCGGAGCGGCGCGACGCGGCTTCAAGCGCCGCTTGACGACCCGCCACATCTTCTTGAGCGGCAGGATGTAGAGGCCGTTCAGCGACTGGTAGTCGCGCACGTCGCGGTCAACGAGGCCGAACTTGAAGCTCTCGTTCGGCTCGGGAACGCACAGGGTTCCGAAGACCCGATCCCAGAACGAGAACAGCAGCCCGAAGTTCTTGTCGTAGTGGCGCGGGTTGGTGCTGTGGTGCAGCTGGTGCCAGTGCGGGCACAGGATCAGGTTGTTGAGCTTGCCGAACGAGATCTTGAAGTGCGTGTGCCGGACGAAGTCCATCATCAGGATGTTGCGCATGATGTAGACGTTGACGCCGAACACCGTGACCTCCACAGGGTTAAGTGCGATCAAGGTCCACAACCCGAAGCAGATGCCGGGGATGACGCCGTCCCAGGCGCGGTTCATCAGCTCGTCAAGCGGGTGGACGCGATCCTTGGTGATGCCGACCATCACCTCGGCCGAGTGGTGGACCTTGTGCAGCTCCCACAGGAACGGGAACCGGTGCTGGGCGGTGTGATAGAGGTAGTAGGAGATGTCGTAGGCGAGCAGCATGGTCACGGTGAAGACGATCACCGTGATCGGGCCCGGCGACCCGCCCATCAGCGGCGCATCGATGCCGAACATCGTGCCGACGATCTTGTTGGTCGCGTAGCCGACCGCGACGACGAAGGTCACGCCCGCCGGGATCAGCA
This sequence comes from Methylobacterium sp. J-092, assembly GCF_022829325.1. Lineage (NCBI taxonomy): Bacteria > Pseudomonadati > Pseudomonadota > Alphaproteobacteria > Hyphomicrobiales > Methylobacteriaceae > Methylobacterium > Methylobacterium sp. J-092. Next base: position 10,297 of record NZ_JAKSXU010000034.1, read on the forward strand.
GGAACGGCATGATCGCCTTGCGGGTGATGTAGAACAGCAGGTCGGCGCGCGCGGACGGGTGGGTGATCACCTCGTGCGGCAGCAGGAACTCGAAGAACTCTGCGAAGGACTTCTCCTCGACGGTCCGCCAATAGGCGATCACGGCGCAACCGAGGGCGGTCGCGAGCAGGAGGCCGGCGGCGAGGAGGTTGGCGGCCGAGATCCGCTCGAGGATCTGCTCAATGAAGGTGCTGATCATATCCCATCTCTCATGCCCGTGCCGGCCATGGGGCCGAAAGCGGGTCGAAGCACGGAAGACCGGAGCGCGAACGCAATCCGGCGAGATCGTGTGAGTGTCGCAACCGCAGGCGCGATGTGCAGTGGATGAGGAACAGCAATACCGCGTGCGGTCGAACGATGGAACAACGTCCGCCGAAACGATCGCAGGAGAATACTTACGAAGCGATCACCGGAGGCTGTAAGCTCGACCGTATCGTCAAGACTTCGTTTCGAAACCGGTTCCGGGCCGGGTCGAGCATGCCGGCGACCGGCTTCGGTCTTGGCTAATGGAGCGTTGCGCAGAGCACGCACAAGAGGGCCGATGCCGGCGGGCTTCGCAGGTCCGGCGGTCGGGCGGACCGCCCCCGTCAGCCGGCGGAGTTCGACGGGGCGTTCGCCGGCGTGCGGGTGCCGGGCACACGGGCGGGCTCGCCCTGGAAGGTCAGGCGCAGCATCGCCGCGATCCCCTCGGCCGCGAGCTTCTCGTCGAAGATGCGCTCGTAGCGGGCGCGCGCCGCCGCCGGATACCCCGTCCACAGGTCCGGGCGGGTGACGATCTCGGCGAGCGCCCGCGACAAGGCCTCGACGTTGCCGGGGGGCACGACCCATCCGGTCGCGCGATCCTCGACGATCTCGGTGAGGCCGCCGATGCCGGAGACCAACGGCGGGATGCCGTAGGCCAGCGCCTCGATCGCGACGCGTCCGAGCGACTCGGGCAGCTGCGACGGCACCGTGACCACGTCCGCCCAGCGGTAGAGCGAAGCGGGGTCGGCGACGAACGGCGAGCAGGTGACCTGCCCCGACAGTCCGGCCTCGGCGACCTGTGCGGCGAGCGCCGCCTCGCGGGCGTCGTCCTCGAAGGCGCTCCCGACGATCTTCAGCTCGATGCGCGACCGGATCGCCTCCGGCAGCCGCCGGATCGCCTCGACCAGGACCTCCTGGCCCTTGATGCGGCTGATCCGCCCGAGCATCAGCAGGCGCAGCGGACGGCTGCCGTCGTAGCGCGCGGTGTTGGGCAGGGCCGGGCCGGCGATGCCGTTGTAGACCACGCGCGCGGTCGCATCCTTCGGCATCGCGAAGGCGGCCTGCGTCGCCCGCGAGTTGAAGATGATGTTCGCCCGGCTCCAGCGGATCAGGTTGCGCAGCACCGTCAGGGTCGCCCCCTCCGGAATCTCATGGACATGGACGACGGTTCGGCCGGGCAGGAGCCGCGCGGCCAGCAGGTAGTCCGCCACGACGGTGGTGTTCACGTAGACGAGATCGCTGGCCCGGATGCGCCGGAGCGCGCGGGCAACGGCGAAGGGCAGGGCCGCCATGCCGAGCGTCGCCAGCCGCAGCAGGTTGCGCCGGCGCAGCACCCAGATCGGCTCGATCACGATCCGCGACGCGGCGTCCTCCAGCATCGCGACGATCGGGCCGGCCTTGGGCAGCACCACGTCGATCCAGGCCTGCGGATAGGCCTCGCGGATCGTCCGCACCGTCTCGCAGAAGCTGCGATCCGATCCGTAGAGCTCGTAGCCCTGATGCACGCAGGTGATGCGGCGGACGGCGCGTCCGTCCCGCGCGGCGAGGAACCCGCCCGGCGCCCGAACATTCCCGTCCGTGAAAGAATACCCGGTCCGAAGTATTGGATCAACACTCATAAGTTGAATTAACCACTGATACGACAACTAATGGTTGTATTCCGGAGACGCTTCGTTAGTAAGTCTTCTCGCATACCGGAAGTTGACTGAAATCGGAAGGGGTTCGCGTATGCGGGATCTTGCGCCGGCGCTCCTAATTCTTGGGACGCGCGGCATCCCTGCGTCGCATGGCGGGTTCGAGACGTTCGCGGAACGGCTCGCGCTGCATCTCGCCGCGCGCGGCTGGCGCGTCGGCGTCTACTGCGAGCGGGATGTCGAGCGGGTCGGGCGGCGCATCTCCACCACGATGTGGCGGGGGATCGAGCTGATCACCGTGGAGGTCGCCGCGACCGGCCCGGCGGCGACGTTGGCCTTCGACGCGTTCTGCGCGCACGACGCCGTGACGCGCGGCGGCGTCTGCCTCGTGCTCGGCTACAACGGGGCGATCTTCCTGCCGTATCTCAGGCTGCGCGGCGCCACGATCCTGACCAACATGGACGGCATCGAGTGGCGGCGCCCGAAATGGTCCTTGGCGGTGCGGGCGTTCTTCTGGGTGAGCGAGTGGATCGCGGCCTGGAGCTCGCACCGGCTGATCGCCGACCACCCGGCGATCGCCGACCATCTCGCGACCCGCCGTCCGCGCCGGGCGATCGCGACGATCCCCTACGGCGGCGACCCGATCCGCGCGCCGAAGGAAGCGCCGATCCGGACGCTCGGGCTCGAACCCGATCGATTCCTCGTCTCGATCGCGCGGATCGAGCCCGACAACAACGTGCTGGCCTTCGTCGAGGCGTTCTCAAGGAAGCCGCGCTCTGCCAAGCTGGTGGTGCTCGGCACGTTCGACCCGAGCAACGCCTACCACCGGGCGTTGCGGCGAGCGGCAGGGGAGGGCGTGGTGTTCCCAGGCGCGATCTACGAGGCCGAGACGGTCCAGGCGCTGCGCCACCATGCCCGCGCCTACCTGCACGGGCACACGGTCGGCGGCACCAACCCTTCGCTGGTCGAGGCCCTGTGGGCCGGCAATGCGGTGATCGCGCACGACAACGCCTTCAATCGCGGCACTGCGGGCGACGGCCAGTTCTACTTCTCCGACGTGGACGGATGCGAGCGGGCGATCGAGACCGTTCTCGGCGACGACGCGGCCGTCGCGGCCGCCCGTGCGGCGGCCCGGCGGAGGTCCGCCGCCTTTTCGTGGAACGACATCCTGGCCGCCTACGAGCGCGAGGCGCGCCGGCTCGGCGGATATCCGCCGATGTCCGAGCCGATCACGGACGATGCGCCGGCGATGCGCCCGGGTGCGGGCGGCCTGCCGCTCCGCCGGACGGCCGGCGCCGCGGCGGATCCGGTCGCCTGACGATGGCGACGGACCGCCGTACGGTGATCGGCGGCGCGCTCGCCATGACGCTCGCCGGGCCGGTCGCAGCCGCGACGCCCGAGCCGGTGGTGCTGCGCCGTGGCATCAGCCTGTGGCCGTGGTTCTCGCTGACCCGGGAATATCCCGCGCCGCGCACCGACTACGCCTGGCTGCCGTTCCAGCCCGACCGCCCGGTGCCGAATGCCGGCGACCTGCGGCAGCTGGCGGAGGTCGGATTCGATTTCGTGCGCCTGCCGATCGATCCCGGCCCGTTCGCCGCCTTCGCCGGCGCGCAGCGGGAGCGGCTGTTCGCGATGCTGTCCGAGGCGGTCGACCTGATCCTCGCGAGCCGGCTGTCGTTGGTGCTGAACGTCCAGGCCAACGCCGCGACCCATTACTACAACCCCGATCGGTTCTACGGGACGGCGACGGCGCCGCTGCTTCCCGCCTACCGCGACGTCGTCGTCGAGCTCGCCCGGCGCTTCGGCGGGCGGGCGCCCGGCCGCATCGCCCTGGAACCGGTCAACGAGCCGCCGCAGGCCTGCGGGGCGGTGGCCTGGAACCGGGTGCAGGCGGCGCTCCTCGGCGCGGCGCGGAAGGCGGCGCCTGCCATGACGCTGGTCGCGACCGGCGCCTGCGGCGGCATGGGCTCGGGCCTCACCGCCCTCGACCCCGCCTCCTTCGCCGCCCTCGCTCCGGTGCTCTTCACCTTCCACTTCTACGAGCCCTACCTGTTCTCGCACCAGGGCGCGCCCTGGATGAAGGACGAGCCGATCTATCGGGCGCTCAACGACGTGCCGTGGCCGGCGCGCGCGGGTACGCTCGACGCGACGCTGGCGGCGGTCCGCGCCCGCATGCGCGCCGACACCGCGACCTCCGACGCGGACAAGGCGGCGGCCTACGCCGTCACCGAGACGAAGATGAAGGAGTACTTCGCCGCCGACCCGGACCGCGGCTACCTCGATCGCAATCTCGCCGACATCCGAACCTGGGCCGACCTCTACGGCGTCGCGCCGCGACGGATCCTGATGGGGGAGTTCGGCGCCCTGAGGAGCGATGCGCGCTACGTCGCGTCGCGCGCGCCCGATCGCGCCCGCTACATCCGCGACGTCCGCGAGGCGGCGGAGGCCGCGGGCTTCGCCTGGGCGTTCTGGAACCTGTTCGACGGGCTCGGCCTGATGGACGACGCCCACCGCATCGATCCCGCGATCATCACCGCGCTGGCCCTGACGATGCCGGGGACGGCGAGGCGCTGAGCGGGCGGCGCGGGTACAGCACCAGCAGCATCAGCGCGAACTTGGCGAGAAGGGTCGTCTTCCCGCCGATGCTCTCGAAGGTGTTGATCAGCACGACGAAGGCGAGGATCGGCAGGAACACGCCGTGCCGGCACTGCCGCGCCACCTCGTAGAGGAACAGCGCGATCGCGACGATCAGCAGCACCGTCATCGCGACGCCGTTGTAGAGGAGGCTGCGCACGATCGGGTTCTCGATGCCCCATTCGAGGCCGTACATCCGACGCAGGGTGTCGACGATCGACGGATCGGGCCCGACCAGGAGATCGCGGAACGGGATCGCATCGAAGATCGCCAGCATCTCGACGCGGGCATTGGCGCTGCCGCCGTCCGAGACGAAGCGCTCGAGCAGCGCGTCGAAGAAGCCGCCGACGGCGAGCCCGCCGACGACGATCGGCACCATCGTCAGCATCAACACGGCGATCGCCGCCCCGAGCAGCGGCACGCGCCCGGTGCGGAGCGCCCGGTTGAGGGCGACCACCGCGAAGACGCTGCCGAAGCACAGCGTCACCACCGTCGCCGAGCGTCCGCCGAAGGTGATCAGCGCCACCAGCTGCAGGGTGATGAAGCCGGCGCGGGTGATCGGACGGAGCTGGCCGCCGCCGTTGAACAGGGCGAGGATGTAGCAGGCGGTCAACGTCGCGTTGGCCAGCGGATGGCCCTGCAGCGCCGCCGAGCGCGTGTCGGTGTCGAAGGCCTGCCCGTCCATGCGGAACGGGAAGAAGCGCTGGCCGCTCACGAACTCGACGAGGCCGAGCGCGGCGTTGGCGACCATGACCGCGTGCACCACGATCTCCACGTGCCGCATGGTGATCGTGTCCCGGTCGGCCATCAGGATCACGACGAGGCCGGTGAGCACGTAGGTGTCGAGCGAGCCGGCAAGCCCGGTCCCGTTCCGCGAGGCGATGAAGGCGAGCAGCCCGAAGCCGACGAGGCAGAGCAGCACGCTCGCGGGACGCCGCTCGGCCGCCGCCGCCATCGGGATCACCGGGTTGCCGGCCCGCAGCATCGTCCAGCCGAACAGGAACACCGCGAGGTAGGTCGCGGGATGGACCTTCTGCGCCGCCGAGCCGGTGATGCCGTCGTAGTTGATGCCCACGGCCCAGAGCATGCCGCCCGACAGGCCGCAGGTGATCAGGGCGAGCACGACCAGGGCCCAGGACTCGAACCGCGCGAGGGAGGGCAGCGGGAACGCCTGCGGCTGCCGCCGGGCCGCGTGCGCCGGCGTCGTCGGGCGGTACGCCTGCGTCACGATCGGTTCCTCAGCTCGCCGCGCGCGCGTCGAGCAGCAGCGAGCCGGAGACCGGCCGGCCCAGGGCCTCCGAGGTGCCGACGAGGCTGAGGAGGTCGCGCTGGCGGGTGGCGCCGTTGCGCACGATCAGCAGCAGGCGGTCGGCGGCCGCCGCGACCGGCCCGATCCGCAGGTTCTCGGACAAGACGCCGCCGTCGAGGATGACCAGCTCGTAGCGCCCCTTCACCCCGGCGAGGAAGCGCTCGACGTTGGTGCGCAGGAACGCGTCGCGCACCGGCTTCTGCGCGTCGCCCATGCCCATCCGACGCGCGCCCGTCGCGGGGTCGAGGCGGGTGACGGCGTTCAGGCTCTGCTCGCCGCGGAGCACGTCGAGGAGGCCGCCGACGCTCGAATCGTCGATCCGCATGTCGGCGTCGACGATCAGCACCCGCTCGCCGCGCGCCACCGCGACGGAGGCGAGCAGGTCGATCACCGCCTTGCGGTCGGCGTCGTCCGCCTCGCCGGAGGTGACGAGGATGCTGATCGAGCGGCCGCCATCGGTCGATTCGTGAAGGTGGTCGAGGGTGAAGCCCGCCGCCGACGCGCTGGCGCCGTCGCTCCGGCGGCGCAGGCGCGGCAGGGTCGCGACGACCGGCGCGTTCGACAGGCGCTCGAGCTGGCGCTGCGACAGCACCGTCGGCTCGGCATATTCCCGAACCAGGGCGAAGCCGGTGCCGAGGCCGAGGCCGGCGAGCGAGGCCGCAAGCACCAGGAACAGCCGCGGCGGCCAGGAGGCGTCCGCCGGCGGGCGCGCCCAGGTGATGACGCGGGCGTTCGTGCTGTCGATCCCGGTCTGCTCCTTCAGCTCGCGCGAGCGCACGAGAAAGTTGTTGTAGACGGTGCGGCTCGCGTCGACGTCGCGCTCCAGCTCGCGCAGGCGGATGCTCGACTGGGCGCTGACCGCGGATTGCTTCTGGAGCTTCTCAAGGTCGGCGGTGAGCGTGCGCTCGTTGGCCTGCGCCCGCTGATACTCCGACTCCGCGGCCTGGGCGATGCGGCCGAGCTCGCCGTCGATCAGCTGCTTCACGTCCTGCATCTGCGCCCGCGTCGCGGCGATGAACGGGTGCCGCTCGCCGAGATTGGTGCGCAGGTCCGCCTCCTTGCTCGCCAGCTCGGCGTACTGGCCGCGCAGGCGATCGATCACCGAGGATTGGATCGCCTCGGGCGTCGCGCCGGCGGCGAAGGGCCGGCCGCGCGCGTCCTTGACGCCCTGGAGGCGGGCGCGCGCCTCGGCCGTGCGGGTTCGGGCCGCGACCACGCGGGCGTTGCTGTCGGTGAGCTGCTGCTCGCCGACGAGGCGCCCGCTGGACGCGATCAGGCCGTTCTTCGCCTTGTAGTCCTCCAGCCGCAGGTCGGCCTGGTTCACGGCGTTGCGCAGGTCGTCGAGGCGGGCGCGCAACTCGCCCGATGCGCGCTTGGCGCCCTCGGCCCGGGCCTCGGTCTGGTCCGACAGGTAGGATTTGGCGATGGCGTTGACGATCCGCGCCGACTTGTCCGGATCGGTGGTGGTGACGATCACGTCGACGACGAAGACCTTGTCGGCACGCTTCACCGCGAGCTTGCGCCGAAGCCGGTCGAGGGACTGCCCGCGGGCGTCGACGACCTTGTCCGGCTGCGGCCCGGCGATCATCTCGCGGATGGAGCGCACGGCGCGCCCGACGATGCCGGTGCTCGCCGCACCGAACTCGGGATCCTTGTCGAGCCCGGTCTCGGCGATGGCGCGCGACAGCACGGTGTCCGATTCGATCACGCGGACCTGGCTCTCGACCTGCGTCACGCCGCCGTCGGGCGACAGCGCTCCGGGATTGACGTCGTTGTTCACGACGACGCGGTCGCGCGGATCGATCAGGAGTTGCGCGGTCGCCGTGTAGAGGGACGGCGTGAGGACGGCGTAGGCCAGGGCCGCCAAGCCCAGCACGCTTGCCGTGCCGAGGATCAGCTTCCAGCGCCGGAACAGGATGCGCCACAGGTCGCCGAGCTCGGCCGTGGTCTCGGGCTTGGATGTGACCACGCGCTCGGGCGCGACCGGCTCGATCCAGGCCGAAACGGCAAGGTTTCTGTTCAGCTGTGCCACCGTGGGCCACCGTCGTGTCAAATTGGGTCAGTTTTACGGACGCGTGACCGGATACTGCAAGGTGCGCGCAACTGAATGAAAATCCCTCAAGACTGCGTAGCACCCCGGGTTCGGACCTCGCTTCTTCGGGTAAGGGTTAATGTCGATCGGGCGGCGGCCTCTGTCTTCAAGGTTATCTTCTCAGTCACGAAATTGGTGATAGATCGCAACGACGGATTGCACCGGGTATCCCGGTTCCTGGCGCCGAACGCGACGGGCGGGGACGCGGCGTTCGCCGGAACGTTCGAGAGGGATCGGTCGGCGGCATGCGTCTCAGGTTGCGTCTCGACGGTCGGAGGCCGCGCCTTTGGCACGTGCACCTGCTCCGTCGGATCGCCGTCCTGCCGGGCGTCGACGCGATCGAGATCGATGCGCGCCCCGGGCCGGACGCGTGGCCGGCCAACGCCGACCTGCTGTTCTCGCTCGAGACGCTGATCCACCGCCTGCCGCGATCGGGCGCCTCGTCGCCGGCGCAGGATCGCGACCTGTCCGCGTGGCGGCCGACCGGGCATGCGCGGCCGGATCTGATCGTCGACCTCTGCGGCGACGTCGCCGCCGCGGAGGCCGGCTCGATCTGGCGGTTGTCCTACGACGGCCGGCCGGGCGAGGCCGGTCTGCTCGCGAGCCTCCTGGCGGGGCGGGCCCCGATGATGGCGCTCGCCGACGGGAGCCGGCTCGTCGCATCGGGTCGCGCGGGCACCGAACGCCGCGGGGTGATGCTGACCTCCTTCGACGACGCGCTGATCCGCACGGTGTCCCTGCTGGCGGCAGCGCTCGCCGGGCGCCACGAGGGCGGCCCCGCGACGGGACGCCCCGGGATCGCGGCACCACCGGCCGAGCTCACGGCCCCCCAGATCCTGTCACGCACCGGGCGCATCCTCGCCCACGCCGTCGCGCAGCGGCTCTACCACCTGTGCTACCATGCCCCGCACTGGCGGGTCGGCTGGCGCCGGCTCGACGGGCCGGACGTGATCGACCTTCGCCGGCACCCCGACACCGGCTGGACCACCCTGCCCGACGACGGCCGGCGCTTCTACGCCGACCCGTTCCCCCTCGATCATCGCGGCGAGACCTGGCTGTTCGTCGAGGATTTCGTCCACGCGACGGCCAAGGGCATCGTCTCGGCGGTACGGTTCTCGGCCGACGGCCCGATTGGCGTGCCGGTTCCGGTGCTGGAGGAGGCCCATCACCTCTCCTATCCGTTCGTGTTCGAGCGCGCGGGCGAGGCCTGGATGGTGCCCGAGACCGGCAGCGCCGGCACGATCGACCTCTACCGCGCCACCGCCTTTCCGGGCGGCTGGGTGAAGGAGGCGACGCTGGTCTCCGACGTCGTCGCCAGCGACGCGACCCTGGTCGAGCACGGCGGCCTGTGGTGGATGTTCGCGACCGTCCGTGATGCGCCGCTCGGCGCGGCGCTCGGCAGCGGCTCGTACTCGGATGCGCTCCATCTCTGGTCGGCACCGGATTTTCGCGGGCCCTGGACGCCGCATGCCCACAACCCGGTGCTGGTCGACGTCGCCTCGGCGCGGCCGGCCGGACGCATCGTCGCGCGCGACGGAGCCCTGATCCGCCCGATCCAGGATTGCACCGAGGGCTACGGCCGGGCGCTGGCGCTCGCCCGGATCGACCGCCTCGACGCGGAGGGCTACGCGCAGACCGTCGAGACGAGGCTGACCGCCGGGCCGTCCTGGCCCGGCACCCGCCTCCACACCCTCAACCGGTCGGCGACGCTCGAATGCATCGACGGCTCGGCGCGCTCGCCCCGCCTGCGCACCCTGCTCGGCCGCTGATTTTGCGACGCTCGGCGCTCGCGCCCCCTGGCGCGGACGGGGGCGCACCGCTACATGTGTCGGGCGGGGCTGCAGAGTCCGTCAGGAGCACTTTCCCCGGGGCCTTATCGACTCCCCCGGGAGCTGTCCCTGGCCTCGTCCCTGGACTTGGCCAACACGGCGCCCACCTACACTGTAGGTTTCCCGGGATCGATCCTCCAACGGCTCACGTGGCTCCGCACTCGACCTCCTCCGACAAGGCCGCCCTGCGAAGCGACGCGCTCGCACGGCGCGACGCCCTCGACCCGGAGATCCGGCGGGCCGGATCGCTGGCGATCGCCGAGCATGCCCTCACGGTCGCGGGCCTCGCCGAGGCCGCCCTCGTCGGCGCCTTCTGGCCGATCCGCAGCGAGGCCGACCCGCGCCCGCTGATCGAGCGCCTGTTCGCCCGCGGCCAGCGCGTCGCGCTGCCGAAGGTCACGCCGGACGGCCTGGTGTTCCGCGAGTGGCGCGCGGGCGAGACGCTGGTCGCCGGCCGCTTCGGCCTCAGCGAGCCGCGCGACGACCTGCCGGCCCTCGACCCGACCGCCCTGATCGTGCCGCTCGCCGCCTTCGACCGGCGCGGCCAGCGCATCGGCTACGGCCGCGGCTACTACGACCAGGCGATCAGCCGACTGTCGCGCAGCGGCCCGGTGCTGACCATCGGCATCGCCTTCTCGGTCCAGGAGATCCAGCGGGTCCCGGCCGAGCCGCACGATCGCCCCCTCGACCACCTCGTGACCGAGGCCGGGTTCGTTCCCCTCACCAAAGACCTCTGACGATGCGGCTTCTCTTTCTCGGCGACGTGGTCGGGCGTCCCGGCCGAAAGGCCGTCACCGACCGGCTTCCCGCCTTGCGCGAGCGCTGGCGGCTCGATTGCGTGGTCGTGAACGGCGAGAACGCGGCCGGCGGGTTCGGCATCACCGAGTCGATCTGCGACGAGATCCTCGGGGCCGGCGCCGACGCGGTGACGCTCGGCAACCACTCCTTCGATCAGCGCGAGGCGCTGGTCTTCATCGCCCGCCAGCCGAAGCTGGTCCGGCCGGCGAACTACCCGCCCGGCACGCCGGGCCGGGGCGCCACCATCGTCGAGACCCGGGCCGGCGCCCGCGTCCTGGTCGTCAACGTGATGGGTCGGCTGTTCATCGACGCGCTGGACGACCCCTTCGCCGCGGTCGAGCGCGAGCTGTCCGCCTGCCCGCTGGGCGAGGCCGCCGATGCGGTCATCGTCGACGTCCATGCCGAGGCGACCAGCGAGAAGCAGGCCTTCGGCGTGTTCCTCGACGGCCGCGCCAGCCTCGTCGTCGGCACCCACACCCACGTCCCGACCGGCGATCACCGCATCCTGCCCGGCGGCACGGCCTACCTGACGGATGCCGGGATGTGCGGCGATTACGACTCGGTGCTCGGCATGCAGAAGGAGGAGCCGCTGCGGCGCTTCCTGCAGAAGACGCCGGGCGCCCGCCTCGAAGCGGCGCAAGGGGAGGGCACCCTGTGCGGCATCGCCGTCGAGACCAATGCGGCCGGCCTCGCCGTCGCGGTCTCGGCGGTTCGCCTCGGGCCTCATCTCGAGGAGACCTGGCCGCGGGATTGGGATTAGTTCGCACTGAACGATGTGAACGCGCGCTGTGCGGCTTGATCGCATCGGAGGCTGACGCCACAGTGCCGGCCTGCTCGATCGAGGCCGCCGATCATCTTCGGGAGACGACCTCGCGCCACCTTCCGAAGAGTCGCGACCGATGGCCGCCCGTTCCGACACCGCGTTTCCCGCACAGCCGAGTGCGGACAGGCCGATCGGCAAGAGTCCGGCGGGCAAGATTCCGGCGGCCAGGAGACCGATCGCGAAGCCGGGCATCTACCTCGTCCGGATGCTGGTCTTCCTGATCCTGGTCGGGTTCCTCGCCTTCATCCTGTTTCGCCAGATCACGCCCGCCTTCCAGGCCAATCCGGGGCTCAACGGCCTGATCCTCGGCGTGCTCCTCATCGCGGTGCTGCTGGCCTGCGGGCAGGTGATCCGGCTCTACCGCGAGGCATCCTACGTCAACGCGGTCGCCTCGGGGGAGGCGGCCAAGCGCCCGCCGCGCCTCATCGTGCCGCTGGTGCCGGCGATCCAGGCCCGGCGCGACGGCGCGACGCTGCCGGGGGTGCGGGCCTTCCTCGACACCGTCGCCGCGCGCCTCGACGAGGGCCGCGACACCCTGCGCTACATCGCCGGCATCCTGATCCTGCTCGGCCTGCTCGGCACGTTCTGGGGCCTCATCGACACGCTCTCGGCGGTCGGCTCGGTGATCAAGTCGATGCGCGGCGGCGGCGAGGCCAGCGTGATGTTCGACGAGCTGAAGAACGGGCTGGCCGTGCCGCTCGGCGGCATCGGCCTGGCGTTCTCGGCGTCGCTGTTCGGCTTGGCGAGCTCGCTCATCACCGGCTTCCTCGACCTGCAGGCGAGCCAGGCCCATGCCCGCTTCCACAACGAGCTGGAGGACTGGCTGGTCTCGGGCGAGGAGGCGGCCGCGCCCGCGCCGGTTCAGGCGCGGCAGGAGCCGGTCGCGGTCGAGGCGCTGCAGGAAGCCGTCGACCGCCTGACCACCGTCGTGTCGGAAGGCGCCAACGGGCGGGCGGCGACGCTGGCGATGACCAACCTCGCCGAGGGCATCCAGGGGCTCGTCCAGCACATGCGCGCCGAGCAGCAGATGATCCGCGACTGGGTCGAGGCCCAAGCCGGCCGCGAGCGCGAGATGAAGCAGGTGCTCGACCGGCTCGGCCGCGAGCGGGTCTGATGGCCTCCCGCCTCGTCCGCCGCGACCGCGGCGTCAACGTCTGGCCGGGCTACGTCGACGCGCTGGCGACGCTGCTGCTGGCGGTGGTGTTCCTGCTGACGATCTTCGTCGTCGGCCAGTTCTTCCTGTCGCAGGAGCTGACCGGGCGCGACACGGTGCTGGCCAAGCTCAACCGCCAGATCGTCGACCTCACCGACCTGCTGGCGCTCGAGCGCTCGAACCGGCGCGGGCAGGAGGAGACGGCGCAGGCGCTCCGCAACACCCTGCTCGCGACCGAGGCCGAGCGCGACCGGGCCCGCGCCGAGGCCGCGGCGACGGCCTCGAGCAAGGGCCAGGCAAGCGACCTCGACAGGCAGCTCCAGGCCGAGCGCGGCGCGGCCGGCCGGGCGCAGTCGCAGATCGACATGCTCAACGACCAGATCGGCGCGATGCGGCGCCAGCTCGCGGCGCTCGAGGATGCGCTCGCGGCTTCCGAGAGCCGCGACCGCGAGAGCCAGGCCCGCATCGCCGACCTCGGCAGCCGCCTCAACGTCGCGCTTGCGCAGAAGGTGCAGGAGCTTGCCCGATACCGCTCCGACTTCTTCGGCCGCCTGCGGCAGATCCTCGGCAATCGCACCGACATCCGCGTCGTCGGCGACCGCTTCGTGCTGCAATCCGAGGTGCTGTTCCCGGCAGGCTCCGCCTCGCTGAAGGCCGAGGCCGGCCCGGAGCTCGACCGGATCGCGGGGGCGATCCTCGACCTCGCCAAGCAGATCCCGGCGGACCTGCCCTGGGTGCTGCGGGTCGACGGCCATACCGATTCGCGACCGATCGCCAGCGCGCAGTTCCCGTCGAACTGGTCGCTCTCGGCGGCGCGCGCCATCGCCGTCGTGCAGTACCTCGCGAGCAAGGGCCTGCCGCCGCAGCGGCTGCTCGCCGGCGCCTTCGGAGAGTTCCAGCCGCTCGACGCCGGCACCACCGACGAGGCCTACGCGAAGAACCGCCGGATCGAGCTGAAGCTGACCGAGCGCTAGAGCATTGTCGAGCGAGGTTGATCCCGGCTCGCGGGAAGACAATGTGATCCCACGACACGATAGAGCATTTTCCGTGACCCGGGGATCAGGGGAAATGCTCCAGGGGCTTACGCCTCGGCGAACGCACTTCGATACGCGAACAGCCCCGGCACCCCGCCGGTCATCAGGAACAGAACCGCCTCGCCCGGCCGGTAGCGGCCGGCGCGGACGTCGTGCAGCAGGCCAGCGAAGGCCTTGCCGCTGTAGACCGGATCGAGCAGCACGCCTTCGCTGCGGGCCATCAGGCGCACGGCCTCCCGCATCGCATCGGTCGGGATGCCGTAGCCCGGGCCGCGATGGCTTCCGTCGATCACGATGTCGGAAGCGGACAGCGCCGCGCCGGGCTTCAGCAGCCCCAGGGTCGCGTTGGCCTTGGCCAGCGTCTCGGCCTCGGCGTGGTCTTGCGCCGCGAGCACCGCGTAGGACTTCGCGAGCCTCGGATCGCGACCGATCGCGAATAGCCCGGCGGCGAGGCCGGCATGGGTGCCGGCGCTGCCGTTGGCGGTGAGGATGTGGGCGAAGGTCACGCCCATCGCCTCGGCCTGCCCGGCGATCTCCTCGGCGCAGGCGGCGTAGCCGAGGCTGCCCACCGCGCTCGAACCGCCGGACGGGAACACGTAGACCCGCCGCCCCTCGGCCCGCAGCGCGTTCGCGCGGACCTCGGCGGCGGCGAGCGAGTCGGCGTCGGCCGGCAATTCGTGGACGCGGGCGCCGAACAGGTCGTCGAGGAAGCGGTTGCCGTTGCCGACGTAGTCCGGGTCGGTGCGCGGCACGCTCCGGCTCAGGAAGAGTTCGCAAGCGAAGTTCTCGCGCGCGGCGGCAGCGGCGGTGAGGCGCGCATGGTTCGATTGCAGCGCGCCGACCGTGATCACGGTATCGGCGTTCTCGGCGCGGGCCGCCCCGAGCAGGAACTCGAGCTTCCTGAGCTTGTTGCCGCCCCCGCCGATCGGCGCGAGGTCGTCGCGCTTCACGAACAGGCGGACCCCGTTAAGCGCCGGGCCCAGGGCCGCCGAGAGCCGGTCGAGCGACTGGATCGGCGTCGGACGCTCGAGGAGCGCGAGACGGGGAAAGCGGGCAAGGTCGAGACGACTCATGCTACGGGTCTACCGCGTCGCGCTGCCGGGTTGAACCGGCAACCTCCGATTGCGCGATCGCGACGCTACTCCGCGGCGGAGACGCTCACCCCGCGCAGGCGCGGCTCCTTGCCCCGCGCGGTCTCGTCGAGGGCATCGGTGAACTGCAGGGCGGCGAGCTGCGCGTAGAGCGCGCCCTGTGCCAGCAGGCTCTCGTGGGTGCCGTCCTCGACGATGCGGCCGTCGTCGAGGACGAGGATGCGGTCGGCGGCGCGGATGGTGGCGAGGCGATGGGCGATGACCAGGGTCGTGCGCCCGCGCATCAGCCCGTCGAGCGCCGACTGCACTGCGCGCTCGCTCTCGGCATCGAGCGCCGAGGTCGCCTCGTCGAGGAGCAGGATCGGCGCGTCCTTCAGGATCGCGCGGGCGATGGCGACGCGCTGGCGCTGGCCGCCGGACAGGGTGACGCCGCGCTCGCCCACCGGCGTGGCGTAGCCCTGGGGTAGGGCGCGGATGAAGCCGTCGGCATGGGCAAGCTCGGCCGCGCGCTGCACCTCCGCGTCGCTCGCCTGCGGCCGGCCGTAGCGGATGTTCTCGGCGACCGAGCCCGAGAACACCGTCGGGTCCTGCGGCACCAGCGACATGCGGGCGCGCAGGGCCTCCGGGTCGACGCGCGCGACGTCGACCCCGTCGACGAGCACCCGGCCCGATTGCGGATCGTAGAAGCGCAGCAGCAGCTGCAGCACCGTGCTCTTGCCGGCGCCCGAGGGGCCGACGATGGCGATGCGCTCGCCGGGCGCCGCGGTGAAGGCGATGCCGTCGAGGGCGGCCGTCATGTCCCGGGTCGGGTAGGCGAAGCGCACCGCCTCGAACGCGACGGCGCCGCGGGCCGGCACCGGCATCGGCACCGGATCGGCCGGCGGCTTGATCGCCGGCACGGCGGCCAGGATCTCGCCGAGGCGCTCGGCCGCGCCCGCGGCCTGGGCGAGCTCGCCGTAGACCTCCGAGAGCTGCCCGAGCGCGCTCGCGCCGAAGACGGCGTAGAGCACGAACTGCGACAGCTGCCCGGCGCTCATGGTGTGGGCGAGCACCCCTTGCGCGCCGTACCACATCACCCCGACGACGGAGGCCGAGATCAGGAAGATCGCCACGCCGGTGAGCAGCGCGCGGGCGCGGATCGATTCGCCGGCGGCCGAATAGGCGCTCTCGGAGGCCTGCGCGAAGCGGTCGGCGGTGGCCCGGCCCATGCCGAAGGCCTGCATCGTGCGGACCGCGCCGACCGCTTCCGCCGCGTAAGCGGAGGCGTCGGCGAGGCGGTCCTGCGCCGCGCGCGAGCGGCGTCGGACGCCGCGGCCGGAGACGATCAGCGGGAACACGATCAGCGGGATCGCGACCAGCACCAGCACCGACAGCCTCGGGCTGGTGATCACCATCATCGCGACGGCGCCGACGAACAGGAACACGTTGCGCAGCAGGATCGAGATCGAGACGCCGAACACCGCCTTGACCTGGGTCGCGTCGGCGGTGAGCCGCGAGACGATCTCGCCCGACTGCGTCTTGTCGAAGAAGGCGGGATCGAGCAGCGTCAGCTGCCGGAAGACGGCGCTGCGGAGGTTGGCCACCACGCGCTCGCCCAGCGTCACCACCGTGTAGTACCGGGCGGCGCTCGACAGCGCGAGCACCGCGACGACCCCGAGCAGAGCCAGGAAGTAGGCGTTGATCATGCTCTCGCCGTCGGGCGAGAAGCCGTGATCGATCACTCGGCGCATGGCGATCGGCACCGTCAGCGTGGCGGCTGAGGCCGCCAGCAGCGACAGGAAGGCGGCGACGATCCGCCCGCGATAGGCCGCCGCGAAGGGGATCAGCGGCCGCAGCGAGCTCAGCGGGGCCTTGTTGCGACCTTCGGCGGGCGGGTTCTTCTTGCGGGCCATCACGCCTCTGGTGTTTCGTCCCTCGTCCGCGCGACAAGCATGCTTGTGAGCGGCCGGAGCCTGCGGTATACGCGCGCCTTCTTCCGATTGCGCGTGTGCAATGGCCGCGGGCCGCCAAGACGGGCCGTCGGCTTCGCATGAGCGGTTCGCACGAACGTGAGGTTCGTGGCAACGGTCCGATCACAGAGTTTCAACCCACGGATCTTACGGGCCGCGCCCTCCGCGCTCCCGGAGTTCGTGCACCGTCGAGGACGAGACGTCATGGCAAAGAGCGCGGCCGACAAGGCCAAGGGGACCGAGCACCCCGAATACCACTTCATCAAGGTCGTGATGACCGACGGCACCGAGTACCGGACGCGCTCGACCTACGGCAGCGAAGGCGACACCCTGAACCTCGACATCGATCCGCTGACCCACCCGGCCTGGACCGGCGGCGAGCAGAAGATGCTTGATCGCGGCGGCCGCGTCTCGCGCTTCACCTCGCGCTTCGGCAACCTCGTCGGCCGCAAGTAAGGGTTTCGATCCCGGCCTCGGCGTGCTGCCGGGGCCGGATCAACGCAAGAAGGGCGGCACCGCGGTGCCGCCCTTCTTGCGTTCTGGGCGTTCCGCTCAGGCCTGCAGACCGGGAAAGGCCGAGCGCAGGCGGTTCTGCTGGACGGCGACCGGGCTCTCGACGGCGGCCGGCGTCGGGCGGTCGTCGGAGATCAGGCCGTCGAGGTGCAGGATGCGGGCGTGCAGCCGGCGGGCGCGCAGGATCAGGTTCTGCAGCCGGACCGGCAGGAGCGTGAAGCTCTCGGCCTTCGGCGCCTCGGTCGCGGCGAGCCGCACGCGGTTCTTCTCCTGCAAGGCCTGGCTCGCGGTGAGCTCGCCCTCGGACACCGCGCGCTGCACCAGCAGCCAGGACGCGATCTGCATCAGCAGGGTGGTGAGCCGCATGCTCTCCGAGGCGTAGGACAGGGTTGCGTCCCGCGAGATCAGGCGCGACTCGTCGCGGCCCTCGCCGTCGAGATACGCCGCGGTCTCCTCCACCAGCGCCATGCCGTCGTGGAAGAGCGTCCGGAAGGCGTCGGACGTGACGTAGGTCCGCCCGAAATCGACCCAATCCCGTTCGTCCCGGAACGTGACGTCGTACCCGTTCATCCTGCCTCCTGCGTCGCTGCCGGGGCCTGTCGTCGTTCCGTCTTGGAACGCTCCCGGCCTGTCCGCGACCCTTGCCGCAATACTAGCGCCGAACGGAGGTCCCGCCGCGACAACCGAAAGGTAACCTTAATCGCGTCCGCGCACGTTCCACCGGAATGCCGCGATCGGGCGGTGAGGCAGTACCGCGCCGTCGATGCGCGATGACGAATGGCGGATACGACATGGGATAACATTGAGGCTGTAAGTCGACGCGCTGCATTATGCCGGCTCCTCAGAACGCCGCGCGCACGCCGCCGAACACCGACCGCCCGGCCCCCGGATAGAACGCCACCGGGCCGCCGGCCACGGCACCGGCGTTCGCGACCACGGTGATGTCGGAGACGTAGCGGGCATCGAGCAGGTTGCGGGCGTCGACGAACAGCGAGACGCCGTTCGCGAAGTCGATCCCGGCCTGCACGTTGAGCAGAGCGTATCCCGGCACCTTCAAGGTGTTGGCGTGGTCGGCGAACGCGCCCTGAGGCACCCAGTCGACCGACGGGGCGATGTGGAAGCCGCTCGGGTGGACGTAGCTCACCACCGTGCGCAGCACGTCCTGGGGCAGGCCGGCGATGCGGTTGTTGCCGTAGACGGGATCGCCGAGGAAGCGGAAGTCGTTGTGCGTCCAGATCTGGGACAGGCTCAGCCGGTCGCCGACGCCCGACAGGTCGCGGGCGAGGTCGAGGCCGAAGGCGGCCTCGACGCCCTGGTGCCGGGTGCGTGGCGCGTTGAAGGTCGCCGCCGGCAGGTTGATCGCCGCGCCGAGCGCGGTGTTGAAGTTGATCAGCTCGTCCCGGATGTCGGCACGGTACAGGGTCACGTCCCAGGTCAGGCGGTCGATCCGTCCGCGAGAGCCGGCCTCGTAGGTCCAGGCGCGCTGGGCCTGGAGCGGGACGAAGGTGGTGCGCAAGATGTTGGTCTGCACGAGGTCGCCGAAATCCGGCACGTCGCGCGAGCGCGTGACGTCGCCGAACACCTGGATCTCGGTCAACGGCTGCCACAGCAGGCCGAGCTTCGGGTTCACCCCCTCGTAGGTCTCGTCGGCGAACTGCACGTTCGGGCTCGCCGCGAGGCCGCCCTTGTTGCTGTAGGTGCGGTTGGACGAGAACGCCTTGGCGCCGGTCATCAGGGCCACGTCCGGCAGGAACCAGAACCGGTTCTCGCCATAGGCCTCGAGGTTCGAGGCGCTCTGCAGGGCGTTGAGGGTCTGCGCGCCGCGCTGGCCCTGGACGTTGACGAATTGCAGCGCCGAGTTCTGCCCGGCGAAGGCACGCAGGCCCAGGATCGTGTCGTTGCGGAAGCCGCCGAGGTCGAACGTGCCGGCCCAGTGCGGGCTGATGCCGTAGGTCCAGCCGTCCTGGTCGATCGCCTGGAAGATCGGATGGTAGAGCGATTTGTGGATCGCCCAGGTGTCGACGTCGAGCTTTCCCACGTCGAGGACGAAGCTGGTGCGGTTGGCGATGCGCTCGGTCTCGACCTTGCGCGACTGGTTTCCGGCGATCGCGGCGGCGTTGGCCAGCGTCGGATTGTTCAGCGCGTCGGACAGGCTCAGCGTGCCGGGCAGCTTCTGGTCGGTCAGGTAGATGCCGGCGTAGAACCGCGTCTCGACGCCCGGCGCCAGCTGGTAGCCGAGGTTGGCGTTGAAGTTCTGCGTCCGCTGGGTCTCGTGGTCGCGGAAGCCGTCGGCATTGGTGATGGTGCCGTTCACCAGCACATCGACCGGGCCCGAGATCCGCGAGGCCTGGAAGTTCTCGCGGATCGTGCCGAAGCTGCCGCCGTCGATCCGGACGATGTTGGGCGCGAATGCGGTGTAGGCGGTCGGCGTCACAGCGTTGATGGCGCCGCCCAGCGTCGTCGCGCCGAAGGTGAGGGCGTTTCCGCCCTTGTAGACCTCGACCGAACGCAGCGCCAACGGATCGATCTGGTAGAAGTCGCCGCTTCCGTCGGCGAGGTTGAACGGGATGCCGTCCTGCAGAAGCTCGATGCCGCGCAGGTGGAACCCGCGCGCGATGCCCGACCCGCGCACCGACAGACGAAGTTCCTGCCCGTAGCGCTCCTGGACCGCGACGCCGGGCGTGTCCTTGAGCACGTCGCGCAGGGTGTTGGCGTAGCGGTCCTGGAAGCTCGCCGCGTCGACGAAGGCCACCGACCCGACCGTCGCGTTCAGAGCCGCGCGCTGCTCGGCGACGCTCGGGACGGTGACCGAACCCGCCGCGGCACCGCTGACCGAAAGCTCGGGCAGCACGACGGCATCCGACGGCTCCTGCCCCCGGGAGGGCAGGGCGGCGGACAGCAGGACGGCGAGCGCCAGGGCGCCCGTTTCGACGGGACGGGACATGCGAGACACCTTCCGACGGCCGCCGGGCGCGCGTCGGCGCGGGCAGGTACGTCCGGACTGGATGGAGAGGGCGACGCCGACGCGGATCCCGAGCGGATGCGCGCGGCGTCGGCGCGGATCAGTGGTGGGCGTGACCCGCGGGCGCCTGGGCGCCGATCGGCGCGACCGTGAACGTCACCGGCACGGTGCCGGCGCGCGCGAAGGTCAACGTGCCGGCGACCGTCTCGCCGGCCTTCGGGCTCGCGGTCAGATCTTCGAACATCAGGTGCAGGCCGCCGGGGGCCAGCGTCACGGTCTCGCCGGGCCTGATCGTCAGGCCGCCCTCGACCGGCGCCATGCGCATCACGCCGCCGTCCATCGACATGCTGTGGATCGTGCCGCGCCGCGCGAGCGGGATCGCGGCCGCGATCAGGGTGTCGGGCACGGTGCCGGCGTTGGTGATGCTCACGTAGCCGCCGGCGACGGTGGCGCCGGCGGGCGTCGCGCGCAGCCAGGGCGTGGCGATGGTGAGGTCGCCTGCCTTGATCGCGGCCGGCGCCGCGTCGGGCTGGGCCGCCGCGACGATCCGCACCGACGGGGCCGGCGACTTCAGGTCCCGGGCGGTCTGGCCGGGACCGGGGATCTCGCTCCAGCGGTAGCCGCCGCCATCGCAATCCTGCTCGACCGGAAAGTACGCGGTCGCGCCCGGCGCGAAGGTGTCGGAGACCCGGGCGAAGAAGGTGAACTCGTCGATCTGGTCGTCCGGCAGGGCGCCGCCGGTCCAGGTGATCGCCGTGACGCCCTCGGACACCATCCCGTGGAAGGACTGGTAGGGCCTGGCGTAGGCGCCCCGCGTCGTCGTCACCTGCCAGCCGGGCTTCGGCATCGGCTTGGCGCCGACCATCCCCTCCGGGATGGTGACCCTGACCCGCGTGGTGGGCCGGCCGTCGCAGCCGTGGTTGATCTGCACGACGCCGCGATAGGCCGCGTTGGGGCTGGCCTCCTTGCGGTCGAGGGTGGCGTGGGCGAAGGCGCCCGGGCCGGGCAGGACGAAGCCGAGCGCGACGCAGAGGCCGGCACGCGTGATACGGGACATGGCAAAGCTACCGTCTGGCTGAAGGGATCGGGCGGCGATCGGTTCAGGCGACGGGCGGACCTCGCGGATGGGCGATGGCGCGGGGCGGCGCACGCGGGGCGTTCGCGGCGGCCCGCCAGAACGCGGTGGTGGCGACGCGGCCTTGCGGCCAGATGATCGTCGCGGCGGTGTCGCGAGGCGCCAACGCGTCCGCCACGTGGTGGGCGGCGGTGCAGCAATCGGCGTGGACGTGAGGCGTGTCCGGCGAGGGATCGCCGGCGGCGGCAGCGCCCGACAGGCACAGGGCATGGACGTCTCCGGCCATCGGAGCCGGCATCAGGCCGCCGAGGAAGCCCTGCAGGACGAACGCGTAGAGCGCGATCACGGCGGTGATCGCGCGCAGAGGTCTCGTCCTGTGGCTCCCGGGCGTCATGCCGACCCTGTCCGGCGACCGCGTCGCGTCTTCCGATTCCTTGGCACGGCTGGGCCGATTCCGCTGTGGCACGGAGGACGCACGCACCCGTGATGTGCGGGCACGCACCGGCACGCCACAATAAAGCCCGGTCGCCATGGAGTCTTAACCGTACCCGGACACCTTGGGCCCAAGGGAGACGGCGGCACAGCGCCCGCTCCACTTCGCCCATCCATGGACCAGAGCCACCACGATGCTCATTCAGGCTACCACCCGCGCGACCCTGAGCCTCGCGCTCCTCGGAACCGTCGCCCTCGTCGCCCCGGCTTCGGCGCGCGAGCAGGCCGGCGCCGGCTATGCCCAGGCCGAGTGGGCGCAGGACTACGCCTCGCCCGCCGCGATGCAGGTCCAGCGCTCGTCGACGCCGATCCTGTCGCCGCAGACGGTGGCGGCCACCGAGCAGATGGTCGAGCGCTACAAGGAGATCGTCTCTCGCGGGGGCTGGAAGCCGGTCTCCGGTGCCGACCGCCTGCGCATCGGCGCCCGCGGCGCGGTGGTCGGGGCCGTGCGCCAGCGCCTGATCGTGACCGGCGACATCGACCCGGTGGCCGGCAATTCCGGCGTGTACGATTCCTACGTCGCCGCCGGCGTGAAGCGCTTCCAGGCCCGCCACGGCCTGAGCCAGACCGGCACGATGAGCATGGCGACGCAGCAGGCCATGAACGTGCCGGCCGACATCCGCCTGCGCCAGCTCGAGATCAACGCAGTGCGCCTGCGCTCCTACTCGGGCAACCTCGGGCAGCGCTTCGTCATCACCAACATCCCGGCCGCCCTGGTTCAGACGGTCGAGAACGGTCAGGTCGTGACGCTGCACGCCGCCGGCGTCGGCAAGATCGACCGCCAGTCGCCGATCATGAACACCAAGGCGACGCAGATCAACTTCAACCCCTTCTGGACGGTCCCGGCTTCCATCGTGAAGAAGGACCTCATCCCCAAGATGCAGAAGGATCCGAACTACCTCACCGACAACAAGATCCGCATCTTCTCCGGCGAGGCCGAGATCCAGCCGAGCCAGGTCAACTGGAACTCGGACGAGGGCACGCGCTACCGCTACCGCCAGGATTCGGGCGCTGACTTCAACTCGATGGGCATCGTGCGCATCAACATCCCGAACCCATACGGCGTGTTCATGCACGACACGAACACCAAGGGCGTGTTCGGCGACGACTTCCGCTTCATCTCCTCCGGATGCGTCCGCGTTCAGAACGTGCGCGAGTACATCACCTGGCTGTTGAAGGACACGCCCGGCTGGGGCCGCGAGCAGGTCGAGCAGGCGATCGAGAGCGGCAAGCGCGTCGACGCCACGCTGTCCTCGCCGGTGCCGGTCTACTGGACCTACATCACCGCCTGGGCGACGCCGGACGGCCTCGTGCAGTTCCGCGACGACATCTACAAGCGCGACGGCGTGAACGTGCCCTCGACGATCGGCGCGCCGACGCCGGTCGCCAGCGCCGAATCGACCGCTCCGCAGAGCTTCGAGCCGGGCGACGAGGAGAACTAGCCCCGACGCTTCGGGCGCCGGCAAGACCCGCGGACGAGCCCCCAAAACATGACCGACGCGCGGCCCGTATCCCACCGGATGCGGGCCGTTCTCGTTTGCCACGTGGGTCGCTGATTCTGAGAGCCTGGACGCAGAGACAAAAATTCGGGACGCACAGCCATCGCGGGCAGGCCCACGCTCACTCTAGGACTTTCATCAGGCGCTACGTCCGCATGATGAGTGAGAAGACGTCGAATGCAGCATACGGCATCGATTCCGGCCTGGGTCGCCCGTCGCGGCTGGAGCCGGAGAAACCGGGTCTGGGTCCGCCTGTGGCTCGATCGCAAGCCCAAGGGCAACCGCTCGGCCGCCGAGCCGACCGAACCTCAGGTCGCGAGCGCGACGATCCTGCCGTTCACGCGCGAGCAGAATCGAACCGAGCCGACCCCGCGTCGGCAGCGGGCGCAAGACAGGTGACGCCGGCGGCCCCGCGTCGGCGACACGGTGCGGGTGCGGACGGACGGGTGCCCGCCGTCGCGGCGACCGGCTAAGGTCCACCGAACTCGGCGGCCCGAAGGTCCAAGGCGATTTCCTCCAGCAAGGCGATACGAGCCGACGCGGTCTGCGCGTCGCGCGAGGCGGCGGCCGGCCCCGACGGCGAACGCGGGACGCGGCCGGACAGGCGGCGCCTCGTCGGCATCGCGCTGATGTGCGGAACGCTGGCGTTCTTCGCCTGCCTCGACGCATCGGCGAAGGTGCTGGCCCGTTCCGGCGTCGACCCGCTGCTCACCACCTTCATGCGCTACGGCGTGAGCGTGGCGCTGATCTCGGTGTTCCTCAACCCGGTGACGACCCCGGCCGTCATGCGCAGCCGCCGCCTCGGCCTGCAGGTGGTGCGCTCGCTGTTGCTGTTCGGATCGACGGCGCTGAACTTCTTCGCGCTCCGCCACCTCCAGCTCGCCGAGACCCTGTCGATCCAGTTCGCGGCACCGCTCACCGTCGCGCTGCTCGCCGGCCCGCTGCTCGGCGAATGGTCGTCGCCCAGGCGCATGGCGGCGATCGCGGTCGGCTTCCTCGGCGTGCTGGTGATCGTGCGGCCCGGCCTCGGCCAGGTTCACCCGGCGGTCCTGCTCAGCCTCGGCAACATGCTCTGCTACGCGCTCTACATCCTCGCGACGCGCGAGCTCGCTGCGCATGATTCGACCGCGACGACGATGGTCTATTCCGGCTTGGCCGGCCTCGGGCTGATGACGCCGCTGCTGCCGTGGATCTGGACCAGCCCGGCCTCCCTCACGGTGTGGGCGCTGCTGGTCGGCATCGGCCTGTTCGGGACGATGGGGCACTGGCTGCTGATCCTGGCGCATGCGCGGGCGCCGGCCAACGTGCTCGCGCCGTTCCTGTACACGCAGCTGCTCTGGTCGCTGACGCTCGGCTACCTGCTGTTCGGCGACGTTCCGAACCGCTGGACCGTGCTCGGCGCGGCGGTCATCGTCGGCTCGGGCCTCTACCTGCTCGCCCACGACGCGATGGCGCAACGAAAAGGGCCGGCCACCCGAGGGTGACCGGCCCGTTCTAAGACGACGCTGCGTCGGGCTTAGCGGCCCATGCGCTCGCGACGCTCCATCCGCTCCTCGCGGCGGTCCTCGCGATCGCGGCGATCCGCCTCCGGATCGACGCCGAGGACGCCGCCCACGGTGCCGGTGGCCGCACCGACGGCGCCGCCGACCACGCCGCCGATCGGGCCGGCCGCGCGGTTGCCGTCCTCGACGCCGCGCTCGGCGCCGCGGACGGTGCCCTGGGCCTGCGCCGTGGCGGAGAGGGCCAGCGGCGAGAGCACGAGGGTCGTGGCGATCAGCAATGTCTTCATGGTGTCGGATCCTTGATCGAGTCTCGAGAATGTCCCGGCCGCGCGATCGGCTGGCTCCGGGTCCGTGACGGGTCAACGGGCGAAACCGCGAAAGGTCGCAATTTTCCTAGATCCGGCTCCGGATCGAGGCGGAAACGGCTTTCAATCCGGGCCGGACGCTTTCAGTCCGGGCCGGACCTCGACGTCTCAGCGGCGGTGGCGGCGATGATGCCGGACGGCGCGGCGCGAGCGCAGGTCGGTGCGGTAGGCGCGCCGGCCGGGATCGATCCCGAGCGCGCCGTTGACCGTTCCGACGGCACCGCCGACCGCTCCGCCGACCACGCCGCCCACCGGCCCGCCGACGCGGTTGCCCTCGGCCGAGCCGCGCTGTACGCCGCCGACGAGGCCCTGCGCCTGCGCGGGGCCGGCGATGGCGAAGGCGGAAACGGCGAGGGTCGCGGCGATCAGGAGATGTCTCATGGCGTGCATCCTGTCATGATGGTCCATCGCGTCTCGGACCCGCGCCGGGCAGGCCGGCGCGGCGGATCGCGTGGGATGGCAACGAACGCGCCGCGATTTGGTGGCAGCGGCTCGGGATGCGGCGTGGCGATGTGGTGAATCGGCATCGCTTCGCGGCACGCGCGCATCCGCTGGCCTCGGCTCGCGCCCGCTGCTAGAACGCCGCCCATGCGCAGCGCCGACGCCTGTCTCCGTCTTCGAATTATGGGCCCGGCCGCCGCGTGAGCGCCGCGCCCGCGCGGCTGCGCGGAGGCCGGGATCGTCACGGGAGCCACCGCTTCCTTCGCCCCTAGCGCCGTGACAGGCGCGGGCCTCCGCAGAGCCCGCACGCGCGCCGCCCGTATCCAGGACGCCCGACCCCATGACCGACGAGACCCAAGCCGAAGCCCCGGCCGGCCGCGACTATTCGAAGACCCTCTACCTGCCGCAGACCGATTTTCCGATGCGGGCGGGCCTGCCGACCCGCGAGCCGCTGCTGCTGGAGCGCTGGAGCACGACCGACCTCTACGGCCAGCTTCGCGCGCAGGCCGCCGGACGGCCGAAATTCGTGCTGCACGACGGGCCGCCCTACGCCAACGGCAACATCCACATCGGCACGGCGCTGAACAAGATCCTCAAGGACGTGATCGTCCGCTCCATGGGCGGCCTCGGCTTCGACGCGAACTACGTGCCGGGCTGGGACTGCCACGGCCTGCCGATCGAGTGGAAGATCGAGGAGCAGTACCGCGCCAAGGGCCGCAACAAGGACGACGTGCCGGTCATCGAGTTCCGCCAGGAATGCCGAACGTTCGCCGGCCACTGGCTCGACGTGCAGCGCGCGGAGTTCAAGCGCCTCGGCGTCACCGGCGACTGGGACCATCCCTACGCCACCATGGCCTATCCGGCGGAAGCGGCGATCGCCGCCGAGCTGATCAAGTTCTCGATGAGCGGGCAGCTGTATCGCGGCTCGAAGCCGGTGATGTGGTCGGTGGTCGAGAAGACCGCGCTCGCCGAGGCCGAGGTCGAGTACGAGGACCACGTCAGCGACACCATCTTCGCCGCCTTCCCGGTGCGCGAGGGCGCCGTCGCCGACCTGACCGACGCCCGCGTCGTCATCTGGACCACGACGCCCTGGACCATGCCCGGCAACCGAGCGGTCGCCTACTCCAAGCGCGTCGCCTACGGCCTCTATCGCGTCACCGAGGCCGCCGAGGACAACTGGGCCAAGGTCGGCCAGACCTACCTGCTGGCGGACGGTCTTGCCGCGGGCGTCTTCGAGGCCGCGCGCGTCGCAGGCCACGAGCGCCTGCGCGACGTGAGCCCGGCCGAGCTCGCCGGCCTCACCCTGTCCCACCCGCTCGCCGGCCGCGGCTACGACTTCGCCGTGCCGATGCTCGACGGCGACCACGTCACCGACGAGGCCGGCACCGGCTTCGTCCACACCGCGCCGGGCCACGGCCGCGAGGATTTCGAGGTCTGGATGGCCAACGGCCGCGCGCTCGCCGAGCGCGGCATCGAGACCCGGATCCCCTACACGGTCGATGCCGACGGCGCGCTGACCAAGGATGCGCCAGGTTTCGAGGGCAAGCGCGTCCTCACCGACAAGGGCGAGAAGGGCGATGCCAACAGGGCCGTGATGGCCGCGCTCCAGGAAGCCGGGACGCTGGTGGCGTCGGGCCGGCTCAAGCACAGCTACCCGCATTCCTGGCGCTCGAAGAAGCCGGTGATCTTCCGCAACACGCCGCAATGGTTCATCGCCATGGACAAGGCGGTGGAGTCGCTCGGCGACCGGACGCTGCGCGAGGTGGCCCTGCAGGCGATCGAGGACACCCAGTGGGTGCCGCCGCAGGGCAAGAACCGGATCAACGGCATGGTCGGCAACCGGCCGGACTGGGTGGTTTCCCGCCAGCGCGCCTGGGGCGTGCCGATCACCGTGTTCGTCAGGAAGGGCACCGGCGAAGTGCTGCGCGACGCGCGCGTGAACGCCCGCATCGTCGCCGCCTTCGCGGCGGAAGGCGCGGACGCGTGGTTCACCGATGCCGACGGTGCCCGCTTCCTCGCTCCCGACCACGACCCGGCGGCGTACGAGAAGGTCACCGACGTCCTCGACGTGTGGTTCGATTCTGGCTCGACCCACGCCTTCGTCCTCGACGACCCGGAGGCGTTCCCGGGTCTCGCCAACGTCGTGCGCCGGCGCGACGGCGGGCAGGATACGGTGATGTATCTGGAGGGGTCGGACCAGCACCGCGGCTGGTTCCAGTCCTCGCTGCTCGAATCGGCCGGCACGCGCGGCCGCGCGCCCTACGACACGGTGCTGACCCACGGCTTCGTCCTCGACGCCAAGGGGCTGAAGATGTCGAAGTCGAAGGGCAACGTCGTCGCGCCGCAGAGCATCATCAAGGATTCCGGCGCCGACATCCTGCGCCTGTGGGTTGCGGCGTCGGACTACACCGACGACCTGCGCATCGGCCCGGAGATCATCAAGACCTTCGCCGAGACCTACCGGAAGCTGCGCAACAGTCTGCGCTGGATGCTCGGCTCGCTCGCCCACCGCGTGGCGGGCGACGACGTGCCGGTGGCGGAGATGCCGGAACTCGAGCGCTTCGTGCTGCATCGGCTGCTCGAGCTCGACGGCGAGATCCGCGAGGCCTACCGCACCTTCGACACCAAGCGGGTGGTCGCGCTGCTGAACAACTTCCTGACCGGCGACCTGTCGTCGTTCTACTTCGACGTGCGCAAGGACGCCCTGTACTGCGACCCGGCCTCGTCGGTCGCCCGCCGGGCCGCGCTACAGGTGATCGACGAGGCCTTCCGCCGCGTCGTGATCTGGCTGAGCCCGGTCCTCGCCTTCACCGCCGAGGAGGCCTGGCTCGACCGGTTCCCGTCGGAGACCGGGTCGGTCCACCTGCAGACCCTGCCGGAGACGCCCGAGGCTTGGCGCGACGACGGGCTGGCCGCGCGCTGGCAGAAGATCCGTCGCGTCCGCCGGGTCGTGACCGGCGCGCTGGAGATCGAGCGGGCCGCCAAGCGCATCGGCGCGAGCCTGGAGGCGGCCCCCGCGGTCTCCATCGCCGATCCCGAGCTTCTGGCCGCCCTCGACGGCGTCGACTTCGCCGACGTCTGCATCACCTCCGCGATCCGAGTCGAGGCCGGGGAGGGACCGGCCGACGCGTTCCGCCTCGACGAGGTCAAAGGCGTCGCCGTGGTGCCGGCGCGCGCCGAGGGCCGGAAATGCGCGCGATCCTGGCGCGTCACGCCGGAGGTCGGCAACGATCCGGACTATCCCGACGTCACGCCCCGCGACGCCCGCGCCCTGCGGGAGTGGGACGCGGCGCACGCGGCCGCGAGCGCGGCGTGAG
>NZ_JAKSXU010000037.1:0-14463 GCF_022829325.1 Methylobacterium sp. J-092
TCTCGCGCGCAAGCTCGGCGCGGGCGGCGGGCGTCCACATCGGGGTTCCTGGGTGAGCGTCAGACACTCTCCCAACGCCCGCGATGCTCGCCGCTCACCCAATAGCTAAGCTGTTCTGCCCATTATGAAACGGGGTCTTACGTCCGGGTTCGGCGGGCCGATCGAGACCACCGCCTATGCCGTGATCTGCGGACGGGACGCCAGCCTCCGTGACGATGTCGAGCGGAAGCGGTTCGCGCACCGCCGCAATAGCCTCAAGGTCGAAGGTCACCCCGCCGTGGTCCTGACCTACGATCAAATGGTCGTTTCCATGGAAAACAGCTTGGCAGCATCCTTGAGCTATACCTAGTGGTCAAAATCTAATCGATGGCAGCGATGTCCTGGGTCTGGGCTTGACCTGTTGCGAACGTTCGGGGCGAGGATCAGGCGTCAGATTTTCACCATCGGAAGGGCGCCCCTCTCCTTCCTTCGCTCGCAATGGGAAAAGGGAGGGACGATGGCGCCCCTCAATCCACCGCGAGCCGATACCCCACCCCGCGCACGGTCTGCAGGAAGGTCGGGTTGGCCGGGTCGACCTCGGTCTTGCGGCGCAGGCGGTTGATCTGCACGTCGATGGTGCGCTCGGCGGCGAGGCCCCCGCCTCCGGCCAGCACCTCGCGCTCGACGTTGGCGCCGTGGGCGCCGGCCAGGATCGTCAGGATCTCGCGCTCGCGCTCGGTGATGCGGATCATCTCGTCCTCGCGGCGCAGCTCCCCGCGCTCGATCCGGTAGGAGAACGGCCCGAAGGTCACCACGTCGCCGGTGCCGGTGTCGCGGCGCGGGCCCGACGCCCGGTTGATGATGTTGGTGAGCCGGAGCGTCAGCTCGCGCGGCTCGAACGGCTTCGGCAGGTAGTCGTCGGCGCCGATCTCGAGGCCCATCACCCGGTCGTTCGGGTTGGAGCGGGCGGTGAGCATCAGGATCGGCACGCGCGAGGTCTCGCGCACGCTGCGCGCATAGGCGAAGCCGTCCTCGCCCGGCATCATCACGTCGAGCACCATCGCGTCGAAGACCAGGCTCTGCGCCTTGGCCCGCGCCTCGGCCGCGCTCGCGGCGGCGGTGACGCGGAACCCCTGCTCGGCGAGGTAGCGGGCGAGCAGCTCGCGCAGGCGCCGGTCGTCGTCGACCACGAGGACGTGCGGCGCCCCGTCGGAGAGCTCGGTGCGGGCATGGGCGGCCATCAGGCGGCCCCGCCGCCGCGGCGGGCCATCAGGCGGCGCACCACCGCGCGCTCGTCGGGCTCGATCATCGCCATCAGGAAGCTCTCGGGGGCGGCCGCATCCTCCGGCGAGGCCAGCGCGCGGGCCAGCCGCCGCGCCTGCACGCGGGTGAGGTCGGCGGCCAGCGCCGCGCCGCTCGGCGTGCAGGTGAGCAGGCGCTGGCGCCGGTCCTGGGTGCCGGGCCGCTGGGCGATGTAGCCCTGGCCGATCAGGTCCTTCAGCACCCGGTTGAGGCTCTGCTTGGTGATGCGCAGGATGTCGAGCAATTCGGCGATGGTCAGGCCGGGATAGCGGTCGACGAAGTGCAGCACCCGGTGGTGCGCCCGGCCGAAGCCGTACTCGGCCAGGATCCGGTCCGGATCGCCGACGAAGTCGCGATAGGCGAAGAACAGGAGCTCGATCAGGTCGTCGCTGCTGCAGGCGGCGGCCGGCTCGGCGGCGTCCTTGCGTTCGCGGAGGGCGGGAGATGTCACGTGCGGCCCGGGTCCGGTTGCGGCGCGAAGGGCGGGAGAGGAGACGAACGTCGGCGCGAAGGACGTCGGAGCGGAGAGGATGGGAAGGAGGAGCGTGCGCGCGATATACGTCAGTGTCGTTGACATATTCCAGGCCGGTTGGTACCCGTCAACCCCGCCGGCGCCGCCCGCATGCGCGCCCATCGACATCGTCCCCGCCGAAGGGCCCGCAGGTTGCGCGGGCCGCGACGATTTCCAGGAAGACGTTCCCATGTCCGTGATCCCGTTCGACGAGCGCGAGGGCACCATCTGGTTCGACGGCGCCATGGTGCCGTGGCGGGACGCCAAGATCCACGTGCTGAGCCACGGGCTGCATTACGGCTCGTCGGTGTTCGAGGGCGAGCGCGCCTATGGCGGGGTGATCTTCAAGAGCCTCGCCCATGCCGAGCGCCTGCGCCGCTCCGCCGAGCTGCTCGACTTCGCGGTGCCGTATTCGGCCGCCGAGATCGTCGCGGCCAAGGAGGCCGTGCTCAAGGTCAGCGGCCTGCAGGACGCGTATCTCCGCCCGGTCGCCTGGCGCGGCTCGGAGATGATGGGTGTCTCGGCCCAGGGCAACACCATCCACCTGGCGATCGCCGCCTGGGAATGGCCGAGCTACTTCGACGCCGCCACCAAGATGAAGGGCATCCGCCTCGACATCGCCGAGTATCGCCGGCCCGACCCCCGCACCGCCCCCTGCGCCTCGAAGGCGGCGGGCCTGTACATGATCTGCACGATCTCCAAGCACCGGGCCGAGAACAAGGGCTATGCCGACGCGCTGATGCTCGACTTCGAGGACAACGTCGCCGAGTGCACCGGCGCCAACGTGTTCTTCATCCGCGACGGGGCGATCCACACCCCCACCGCCGACCGCTTCCTCAACGGCATCACCCGGCAGACGGTGATCGAGCTGGCCCGCCGCCGCGGCCTCGCGGTCACCGAGCGCCGCATCCGCCCCGAGGAGATGGCCGACTTCTCGGAATGCTTCATCACCGGCTCGGCCGCCGAGGTCACCCCGGTCTCCGAGATCGGGCCCTACCGGTTCGCGCCGGGCGCGATCACCCGCACGCTGATGGACGACTACCTCGCCGAGGTGCAGCCGCAGGCGCGCGCAGCCTGAAGGTTCGCGCGGCCTGAGGCGCCTTATCCCCCGCCGGTTCCGGCCGGCGGGGAACCTCGGGGATGCGGGCCGCGTTCTGACGGAACATTCCATGAACGCGTGAGTGCCCGATGACCAAGGCCGCTGCCAAGACCACGGCGAAGTCCGATTCGAAGTCCGACGCCAAGTCCGACACGAAGTCCGCTTCGAACGAGAACCCGAAGACCGACCCGAAGGACGTGTCGAACCAGATCAAGGATCCCGACCAGTGGACCACCGGCGGCGAGCCGATGACCGGTGCGCAGGCCTCCTATCTCAAGACCCTGTCGGAGGAGACCAAGGAGCCCGAGGCGTTCGATCCCGACATCGACAAGGCCGAGGCCTCCAAGCGCATCGACGCCCTGCGCAAGGAAGCCGGCCACGGCTGAGCGGAGCGAAGGCGCCCGCGGGGCCCGCTCCCGACGGGTCGCCCGAGCGCCCATCCCCTCTCGCCGCAAGCGGGGGAGGGGACCCGCATAACGGCCGGTCGCACGGATCCTGCTGCGGCGGATGCTGCGACCGTCGCCCGTCGCCGATCGAGTTAAAACATCCTCAAGGTCGCGCGGGTAGGGTCGCCGTGTGCCGGTTCGGCCGAGGAAGGCGATCATCGATGTCGAGGACGGCCGTCGAACTGTCGAAAGGGGCCGGAGCCGTGCCGCCGAAGCGCCGCTTCGCCGCCGACGCGCGCGGCGCGACGAGCATCGAGTACGCCCTGATCTCGGGGCTGGTCTTCCTGGCCATCGTCGGCAGCCTGCGCCTCTACGCGTCCAAGGTCAGCACCGTCTACCAGACCATCGGAAACGCGGTCAGCCAGAACTGACCAACCTCAGCGCGTCCCCGGCCGGCCCTTGCGCGACCGGTGCGACGCGTCCGGCTCCGAGGCGGGGTCGGCGTTCGGCGTCGTGCCCGAGGGCTTGGCCGCGGCCGCCTTGGCCGGGTCGGCCTCGGCCCAGAACGCCTCGAACAGGCCCTGCATCGCCTTGACGTTCTGTTCCTGAACCTCGGCGCCGGTCTTCAGCATCTGCTGGAACATGCCGCCGGCGGCATCGGGTTCCGGCTTCGGTGCGGGCTTCGAGACCTGGGGCTTCGAGACCGGGGGCCTGGCGGCCTGCTTCTGCGCCTCCGGCGCGGCCTGCGCCGGGACGAACGCCTTCATCATCTCGGCCCAGCCCGGCGCGACCGCGAACGGCGAGGGCGCCGGGGCGGGCGCCGGCTTGGCCTCCGGAGCCTGCTGGTTCAGCAGCATGTGGACGATGCTCGCGACCACCGCGCCGGCCATCATCGGCAGCATCTGGCGCAGCACCTGCGAGCCGACGCCGCTGGCCGAGGAGGCCTGCTGCAGGATCGCCTGGGTGAGGGCCGGCGAGCCGAACATCTGCCCGAGCATGGTCTCGGCCGGGCTGGGTGCCGGGCTCGCGGCGGGGCGGGCGCCGGCCAGCCCGAACATCTGCGACAGGCCGGTCGGGTCAGGGACGGCGCTGCGCTGCAGCCCGAGCGCGAAGGCCGGCATCAGGGCCTCCATCGCCCGGCGCGTCTGCTCGGGGGTGAGGCCGAACTGCTGGGCCACACTCTGCATCCCGGCGCCGTTCTGGGCCTGAAGCATGTCGAGCGGGTTGAACATCACGCGGCCTTGGTCTGTTCGCCGCGCGGAAAACCGCATCGCGGGCCGCGCGTTCCAAGTCTAGACCCTTATCGACGCCGCTGGCCAGTTGCCGGCCAACGTTCGGGCGCGTCCCGGCGCGATCGGCGCCGCGCATCCACCGGGGATCGCGTCCCGGCCGGGATGCCCGGGACGTCGCGCCTGCCGACGCGACGCGGCGCGCTACACCAGCGCGCCGCCATGGGCCGGGCCGGCGGCGGCGACGCTCGCCTCGGGATCGGGCGCGCGCGCCGGCACCACGACGTCGCGCTCGAGCAGCGTGACCGTGCGGGCGACCATCAGGATGCCGGCCAGCCCGAAGGCGAGCGAGCCGATGCCGACGCCGGCGAGAACCCCGCGCGGCCCGTACAGGGCGGCGCCCGCGAGCGCCGGCGGCATCGTGCCCAGCGTCGCCCGGCCCCAGTTGAGCAGGGTCGAGCGGAACGGGAAGCCGAGGTTGTTGAACGCGGCGTTGGCCAGGAACAGCAGGCCGTTGAAGAACCACACCCCGCCGCTGACGAGGCAGAAGAAGCCGAACAGGTCGGCGGCGACCCCGTCGAGCGCGAACAGCCGCATCAGCGGGCCGCGGGCGAGCACCAGGGCGGCCCACACCACCGCCACGTAGAGGAAGGTCACGAGCGCGCCGTCGCGGAGCACGCCGCGCATCCGGTCGAAGCGGCGGGCGCCCCAGTTCTGGCCGAGGATCGGGCCGATCGAGCCCGACAGGGCGAACAGCCCGCCGAAGGCCACCGGGGTGAGCCGGTCAATCACCACGTTGGCCGCCACCGCCACCGCGCCGTAGCGGGCGAGCACGTGGGCGAGGAAGGCGCTCGCCACCGACGGCGCGAGGTTGGTGAGCACCGCCGGCAGCGCGATCCGGAACACCAGCGGCGCGTCGGCGACCGTCGCCGCGAGGCTCGCGGGCGCCAGCATCCGGTGCTGGCGCACCCCGTGCCAGCCGATCAGCGCGAAGGTGGCGCGCGCCACGCAGGTGGTGATCGCCGCCCCGTCGACCCCGAGCCCGGCCCCGAAGATCAGCAGCGGATCGAGCCCCACCGTCACCAGCGCGCCGCCGAGCGTCACGAACATCGCCTGGCGCGCGGCGCCGACCGCGCGCAGCAGCCCGGAGAACATCATCCCCGGGCCCATCAGCACGTTCGAGGGCAGGGCGATCCAGAGGAAGCGCTCGGCCACGGTCAGCGTCTCGCCCTCCGCGCCGATCGCCCGCAGCAGCGGGTCCGACAGCGGCAGCAGCAGCGCCACGAGGAGGGCGGAGGCGGCGAGCCCGAGCAGCGTCGACGAGGTCGCGATCCGCCGCGCGCCGTCCCGGTCGCCGGCGCCGATCGCGCGGCTGACCAGGGCGCCGGCGGCGATCATCAGGCCGATGTTGATGGCGATGGCGAAGAACTGGACGATCGCGGCGAAGCCGACCGCGGCGGTGAGGTCGGTGTCGCCGAGCTTCGACACGTTGAGCAGCGACAGCAGGTCGACGACGAACACCGCCATCAGGCCGATCGAGCCGGTGGCGCTCATCACCACCACGTGGCGCAGGATCGAGCCGGTGACGAAGCGGCCGGCATCGGGTGGCACGGTCTTCCCTCCCCCCGAAGCGGGGGAGGGAGGGTCTCGCGTCGGCGAGGGCCGTGAGAGGGGAGCGCCGTCTCCGGACGACGCGCTCCGCTCTCTCCCCCTGCTGCGGGGGGGACCCTTCCCCGCTTCAGGGGGAGGGGGAAGGGCGGCGTCCGCCTCACCGCTCACCGCTCTGGACCTCCATCGCCGGCGTGCGGATCGCGCGCGCAGCCTGGGCGTCCGCCTCCGCCTGCGCCGCGGCCTCGGCCTCGCGCTCGGCCTCGCGCTCGGCGGTGTCGACCGGCGGCCGGTCGAGCATGCGGCCGGCGGCCTCGCGGCGGTCGTTGCCGATGATGTCGCGGGTCTCGGCCGAGAGCGCGCGGGCCGGGCGCTGCGGGGCGGTGAGCGGCTCCGGCTTCATCTCGGGCACGCCGATGCCGCGCAGCCAGCCGCCGCCCTCGGGGAGCGCCCCGGCCTGCTGCAGCACGAGGCGGGCGACGTCGCGCTTGCGCACGTCCTCGACCCGCGCGGCGGCGGCGTCGGCGGACAGCCCGAGGCCCTCCAGCGTCGCACGGCCGAACACCAGGGCGGATTCGGCGGTCTCGCGGATGTGGAAGTCGACGTCGCGGTTCATCAGCTCGACGGCGTGCATCCGGTCGTAGGCCCGGACGTAGGTGCGGACCGACTCGAACTCCTCGTGGACGATGTCGACGATCTTCAGCGCCGCCTCGGCGTCGTCGATGCACAGGCACACCAGGTCGACCCGGCCGATGCCGGCGGCGCGCAGCACGTCGAGGCGGGTGCCGTCGCCGTAGTAGATCCGGAAGCCGAAGCGCGAGGCCGAGCGGATCTGCTCGACGTCCTTGTCGATCACCGTGACGCCGATGCCCTCGGCGAGCAGCACCTGCGTCAGGATCTGCCCGAACCGGCCGAAGCCGATCACCAGGACGCGGGCCTCGGCGCTCTCGACCACGTCGGTGGCCGGCAGCGCCTCGCCGCCGCGGCGGGCGCGGGCGAGGTCGAGCGCCTTGTCGAGGCCCTTGGCCGCCACCGGGCCGATCAGCATGGTGAGGGCGGCGAGCGCCACCGCGAAGCGCGTGGCGGTGGCGTCGGTCAAGCCCAGCGAGCCGGCGAGCGGCAGCAGCACGAAGGCGAACTCGCCGGCCGGCGCCAGGATCGCGGCGCCGCGCACCGCGTCGAGCCAGGTCGAGCCGAACAGGCGGAACAGCCCGGCCACCAGCGCGACCTTGACCAGGATCGCCGCGAAGGTCGCCCCGAACAGCAGCGGCCAGACCGCGCGCACCAGCCCGCCGTCGATCGACATGCCGACGCTCATGAAGAACAGGCCTAGCAGCATGCCGCGGAACGGCTCGATGTCGGCCTCGAGCTGGTGGCGGAAGTTCGATTCCGACAGCAGGATGCCGGCCAGGAACGCGCCCATCGCCATCGACAGGCCGACCTCGGCCATCAGCAGCGCGGTGCCGAGCACCACCAGGAGGGCCGCCGCCGTCATCACCTCGCGGGCGCCGCTCGCGGCGAGCAGGCGGAAGAAGCGGTTCAGGCCGTAGCGGCCGACGAGCACCACGGCGACGATCGCCGCCAGCGCCTTGCCGGTGGAGAGCGCCGCGTCCCCGAGCCAGGGCGCGCCGCTGCCGCCGCCGGCCGATGCCAGGAGCGGCATCAGCGCCAGGATGCCGACGACGGCGATGTCCTGGAACAGCAGCACCGCGAAGGCGCGGCTGCCGTAGGCGGTGCCGAGGTCGCCGCGCTCCTCCAGGAGCTGCAGCGCCACCGCGGTGGCCGAGAGCGCCAGCGTGATGCCGATGATGCCGCTGGCGCTGGGCGCCGCGCCGAGCAGCACGCCGAGGCCCCCGAGCACGATCGCGCAGACGACGAGCTGCGCCGTGCCGAGCCCGAAGATGTCGCGGCGCATCGAGACGAGCTGCGACAGGTGCAGTTCGAGCCCGACGATGAACAGCAGCAGCACCACGCCGATCTCGGCGACGCTCGCCGCCGTCTCGGGCTCGGCGATCAGCGACAGGCCGGACGGGCCGATCAGCACCCCGGCGACGAGGTAGCCCAGCACCGCGCTCTGCCCGAGCAGCCGGAAGATCGGCACGCCGATCACCGCCGCCGACAGGAACGTCAGCACCGGCGGCAGGAAGCTCGCATGTTCGGCCGGGCTCGCCATGAAGCGCCTGATCGCGAGGACGGGACGTCCTGCCCTTACCGCGGACGGCGCGGAGGCGCGAGGGCCTTGCGGGTGCCGTTCGTCACCCGGCCGGCGCGCGGGCCCGCCGGAACGGCCGGCGCGGGACGCCGTCCCCCGGGCGTCGGGCACGGATCGGGATTGCGCTTTTGTATTCCTTAACGCGGGCCACCTATACTTTATTGCGAGCAAATGTTCGGGCGCCGAAGCCCATGAAGACTTTATTCCCGGAGTCGCGCGTGTCCCTGAGAAATGTTTCGATCCGCACGCGGCTCGTCGCCGCCTTCGCGACGCTGACCCTGTTCGTGCTCGGGCTCGGGCTCGCCGGCCTGTCCGGCATCGCGACGGTCGAGGAACGGCTGGTCGACGTGCAGACGCGGTGGCTGCCGAACGTCCGCGACGCCGGCGCCCTCGACGCGCTGACCGGGCGGTACACCACCAGCCTGCTGCGGCACATGCTCACCACCGAGCCGAAGGCGCTGGCCGCCATCGAGGGCGACATCGCCCAGCGCGGCCAGGCGATCGAGACCGGGATGGCCGCCTACGCGCGCGGCATCGCGCAGCCCGAGGAGCGGGCGCTGTACGAGACCTTCCTGCGCGAGTGGGGCGCCTTCACCGCGACCGAGGCGCCGATCCTCGCCCATTCCCGCGCCGGCGAGAAGGCCGAGGCGCTGCTCGCCTACCAGAGCAAGGGGATCGGCGCGCGCCGCAACGCCTCGATCGCCCTGGAGAGGATCATCGCCCTCAACACGGAGGGCGCCGCGCGCGCGGAAGCGTCCGCCGCAGCATCCGTCGCGCGCACCCGGTTCTGGATGGTCGCGGCCCTCGGGACGGCCCTGGCCCTGGCGGTCGCGATGGCCGTGCTGCTGATCGCCGGCATCGGCCGCGGGATCGACCGCGTCGTCCGGCCGATGCAGGCTCTGGCCGAGGGCGACCTCGAGACCGCGATCCCGCTCCAGGGCACGCGCACCGAGATGGGCCGCATCGCCGACGCGGTGCAGGTGTTCAAGGCTGCGCTGCTGCGCATGCGGGCGCTGGAGAGCGAGACCGCCCTGGCGCGGGCCGGCGCGGAGGCGCAGCGCAAGGCCGCGATGCGGCAGATGGCCGACACCTTCGAGCGCTCGGTCGGCGGCATCGTCGCGACGGTGACCGCGGCGGCGACCGAGCTGCAGGCGACGGCGCAGAGCATGACGGCGACCGCGACGCAGACGGCATCGCAGTCGACGACGGTGGCGATGGCCGCCGAGGAGGCGGCCTCGAACGTCAACACGGTGGCGGCGGCGGCCGAGGAGCTCGGCTCGTCGGTGCTGGAGATCGGGCGGCAGGTCGGCGGCTCCTCGGCGCTGGCGCAGGGGGCGGTGGCCGAGGCGGCGCAGACGGCGGCCGTGGTGCAGGACCTGAGCGAGGCGGCGGCCCGGATCGGCGACGTGGTGGCGATGATCTCGTCGATCGCCGGGCAGACCAACCTGCTCGCCCTGAACGCCACGATCGAGGCGGCGCGCGCCGGCGAGGCCGGCCGCGGCTTCGCGGTGGTGGCGGCCGAGGTGAAGGAGCTCGCCGCGCAGACGGCGCGGGCCACCGGCGAGATCGGCAGCCAGATCGGGCGGATCCAGGACTCGACCCGCCAGGCGGTCGCGGCGATCGACGCGATCGCGGGACGGATCCGGGAGATCTCCGGGGTGTCGGCCTCGATCGCGGCGGCGGTGGAGGAGCAGGGCGCGGCGACCCAGGAGATCGTGCGCAACGTCGGCGAGGCGGCCTCCGGGACGGGGGCGGTGACGGCCAACATCGGCGGGCTCGCGGCGGCGGCCGACGAGACCGGCGCCGCGGCCTCGCAGGTGCTGACCTCCGCCACCGAGCTGTCGCGCCAGTCCGAGCACCTCAACGCCGAGATGAGCCGCATGCTGGCTTCGCTCCGCGCCGCCTGAGGCGGGGCCGGAGGGGGCGGCGGTCGCGTCCCGGTTGCGGGACGCGCGGTCACGAAGGTCGGACGGCAGGCGCGCGCTGCCGATCGCGCCGTCCGCACGCGCGCTTGCCATACACAAGCTTGCGCAACGATGGGCGACGCTTATAATCCGGCTTGCAGGCCCGCGGATCGACCGCGCTGCGACCGCAGCGAGCGACCCGGACGGGATCGCCATGCCGCCTCGCGTCCGCCTCTCCAAGACCCGCGACCTGCTGGCCGCTCTCGATGACGACGGATGGGGGATCGCGCGGAAGGGCCCGGGCGACCATGTCCAGCTCAAGCATCCGACCAGGCCGGGACGGGTGACGGTGGATGCCGGTCGGCGCGAGCAGGCGATCGGCACGCTGCGAAGCGTGTATCGGCAAGCCGGGTGGGCGTGGTGACGCCTCCGCCCTTCGAGGATGAGGCCGGATCGTCGGCCCGACGGGAAGCACCGCCCATGGCCCGTGTTGTCATGCTGATCCACGGCGAGGCCGGAAACTACGGCGCCTCGTTCCCCGATTTCCCCGGCGCCACCACCGGCGCGGACGACCTCGACACGCTCTACGTGAAGGCGGCCGAGATGCTGGCCTTCCATGTCGGCAGCCTGGCCGAGGATGGCGAGCCGATCCCCGGCATCCGCTCGCTCGACGCGCTGCGCCGCGATCGCGTGTTCCGCGAGGACAGCGCCGATGCGATCGTCGCCCTCATCGACGTCGACCTCCCCGGGCGCGCCGTGCGGGTGAACATCTCGGTCGAGGAGAATCTGCTGAAGCGGATCGATCGCGCGGCCGCCTCGGCCGGCGAGACCCGATCCGGCTTTCTCGCCTCGGCCGCCAAGGCGCGGCTCGTCGGCGCCGGGACCTGAAGCCCGACGCGACCCGCGCAGCGCCCCCGAATCCCCACCCTTCGACGAACGCCGGCGCCGGGGGTCACCCGCGCCGGCAAACGTGCTATAGCGCGTGCCCACGCGGCGGGTTTGCCGCGGCCGCCCGGTTGACAGGGCGGGCCCCTCCTCGCCACATCCCGGATCATGAGCGCCATCACGAATCTCGACACCGCCTCGGACGGGGCGTCCGCAACCGCAGCAAAGCCGCCGCTGGAGATCCTGCTCGCGGCCCCCCGCGGCTTCTGCGCCGGCGTGGTGCGGGCGATCGACGTGGTCGAGCGCGCGCTCGCGATCTACGGGCCGCCGGTCTACGTCCGCCACGAGATCGTGCACAACAAGTACGTGGTCGAGAGCCTGAAGCGCAAAGGCGCGGTGTTCGTGCGCGAGCTCGACGAGGTCCCCGACGGCGAGGCGCCGGTGATCTTCTCCGCCCACGGCGTGGCCAAGACCGTGCCGGCCAACGCCGACACCCGCGGCCTCATCACCATCGACGCCACCTGCCCGCTGGTGACCAAGGTCCACCGCGAGGCCGAGATCCACCACAAGCGCGGCCGCCACGTGCTCCTCGTCGGCCATTCCGGCCACCCGGAGGTCGTCGGCACCATGGGCCAGCTGCCCAAGGGCTCGATCACCCTGGTCGAGGACCTCGAGCAGATCGCCGCGCTCGAGCCCGAGAACCCGAACAACCTTGCCTGGGTCACCCAGACGACGCTGTCGGTCGACGACACCCTGCACATCGTCGCCGCCCTGAAGGCGAAGTTCCCGACCATCACCGGGCCGCACAAGGACGACATCTGCTACGCCACCACCAACCGCCAGGAGGCGGTGAAGCAGATCGCGCCGCTGGTCGACGCGCTGATCGTCGTCGGCTCCTCGAACTCCTCGAACTCGCAGCGCCTGCGCGAGGTCGCCGAGCGCGTCGGCTGCCCGATCACCCGCCTCGTGCTCCGCGCCGAGGAGATCGACTGGCCCGCCTTCGAGGGCATCACCAAGCTCGGCCTCACCGCCGGCGCCTCGGCCCCCGAGGTGCTGGTCGAGGAGATCATCGACGCCTTCGCCGCCCGCTACACGGTGACGGTCGACACGGTGCAGACCGTGGTCGAGGACATGGTCTTCCCGCTGCCGCGCGAGCTGCGCAGCGAAGCCGCCGAGTAGGTTCTCTGCGACTTTGGGCGGCGGGTGCCATCGCCCGCCCATCTCGCCGGCTCGGGCCGGCGGGGAACATCGTCGCGTGCCGA
Organism: Methylobacterium sp. J-092; assembly: GCF_022829325.1. Lineage (NCBI taxonomy): Bacteria > Pseudomonadati > Pseudomonadota > Alphaproteobacteria > Hyphomicrobiales > Methylobacteriaceae > Methylobacterium > Methylobacterium sp. J-092. Next base: position 12,378 of record NZ_JAKSXU010000037.1, read on the forward strand.
TTGATCTGAAGATCCGTAGAAAAGAAGCGCCGTGGCCGTCTACACCGAGGTATCCGACGCGGCGCTGACCGACTTCCTCGCGGATTACGAGATCGGCGGGCTGCTCTCCTACAAGGGCATCGCGGAAGGGGTCGAGAACACCAACTTCTTCCTGCACACCACCGGCGGCGCCTACATCCTCACCCTGTACGAGAAGCGGGTGCGGGCCGGCGACCTGCCGTTCTTCATCGGCCTGATGGAGCACCTGGCGAGCCGCGGGCTGGCCTGCCCGCAGCCGATCCGCAACCGCGACGGCACGGCGCTCGGCACCCTGTGCGACCGCCCGGCGGCGATCGTCAGCTTCCTCGACGGGGTCTCGGTGAAGGCGCCGACCGCGCATCACTGTGCCGAGCTCGGACGCGCCCTGGCCCGGCTCCATGCGGCGGGCGCCGATTTCGGCATGCGCCGCGACAACAGCCTCTCGGTCGGCGCCTGGCGGGGGCTGTTCGACCAGGCCGAGCGCCAGGCCGACGGCGTCGCGCCCGGGCTCGCCGCGCGCACCCGCGACGACCTCGCCCTGCTCGAGGCGCGCTGGCCGGCGAACCTGCCCGGCGGGGTGATCCACGCGGATCTCTTCACCGACAACGTGTTCTTCATCGGCGACGGGTTGTCGGGGCTGATCGACTTCTACTTCGCCTGCACCGACGCCTTCGCCTACGACCTCGCGATCTGCCTCAACGCGTGGTGCTTCTCTCCTGAGGGCACCTACCACCGCGACATGGGCGCGGCGCTGATCGCCGGCTACGAGGCGGTGCGCCCGCTGGAGGCCGCCGAGATCGAGGCCCTGCCGATCCTGTGCCGCGGCGCGGCGCTGCGGTTCATGCTGACGCGGCTGGTCGACTGGCTGAACGTGCCGCCCGGCGCCCTGGTGCAGCCGAAGGACCCGCGCGAGTACGACCGCCGCCTGAGCTTCCACCGGCAGGCCGCGGACGCCTCGGCCTACGGATGGTCGCGATGAGCGAGGCGGCGACCGACGCGGCCCCCACCCGGGTCAAGATCTACACGGACGGGGCCTGCTCGGGAAATCCCGGCCCTGGCGGCTGGGGCGCGATCCTGATCTACGGCGACACGCGCCGCGAGATCTCGGGGGGCGAGGCGCACACCACCAACAACCGCATGGAGCTGCTCGCCGCGATCGAGGCGCTGGAGACGCTCAAGCGCCCCTGCCGCGTCGACGTGTTCACCGACTCGCAGTACCTGCGCCAGGGCGTCACCAGCTGGATCCACGGCTGGAAGGCGCGGGGCTGGCGCACCGCCGACAAGAAGCCGGTGAAGAACGAGGACCTGTGGCGCCGCATCGACGCGGCGCGCACCCGCCACACGGTCGAGTGGCACTGGGTCAAGGGCCACGCCAGCGACCCGCTGAACAACCGCGTCGACGCGCTGGCGGTGGCCGCGATGGCGCCGTTCAAGACCCGCCGCTGAGGGGGGGGAGGACCCGCGCCGCTCAGGCGAGCGGGCCGGGGATCGCGCGCTCGGCTTCGGCGAGCAGCCGCGTCTCGTGGCGGCGCACGAACAGCCACAGGGCCAGGCCGCCGAAGATCACCAGGGCCAGCAGCGCCAGCCCGACGGGGCCGGCGATCTGCTCGATCGAGCGGCCGCAATAGTAGGAGCCCAGCCCCATGCTGGTCGCCCAGGCGAGGCCGCCGAGCCCGTTGAACAGCATGAAGCGGCGGGCATCGAGCCGGTTCACCCCGGCGAGCAGCGCCGCGTAGGCGCGCAGCATCGCGGTGAAGCGGCCGAAGAACACGATCTTCCCGCCGTGCTCGCGGAACAGGTACTGCCCGAGCTTGAGCCGGCCGTGGTCGAGGGCGATCACGCGGCCGTAGCGCAGCAGCAGCGGCATGCCCCAGCGCCGGCCGACCCAGTAGCCGAGGTTGTCGCCGATGATCGCGGCGGCGGCCGCGGCGGCGATGATCAGCGCGATGTTGAGGTTGCCGGTGCTGCCGGCATAGACGGCCGAGGAGATCAGCACGGTCTCGCCCGGCATCGGCACGCCGGCGCTCTCCAGGGTGATGATGACGAAGATCGCGACGTAGCCGTAGGA
>NZ_JAKSXU010000055.1:0-98078 GCF_022829325.1 Methylobacterium sp. J-092
GCATCCAGGGCATTCTCCACGACCGCTCCGCGCGCCTCGCCGCCGACCTCGACCAGGCGCAGGCGATGAAGACGGAAGCCGACGCCGCCGGCGAGGCCTACGCCAAGTCGCTGCGCGACGCGCAGGGCAAGGCCCGCGAGATCGCGCAGGGCACCCGCACCGAGCTCGCCGCCGCCGCCGAGACCAAGCGCAAGGCGCTCGAGGCCGAGCTCACCCAGAAGATCGCAGCCTCCGAGGCGACGATCCAGAGCCGGACGCAGGAAGCCATGGGCAACGTCCGCGCCATCGCCAGCGAGACCGCCTCCGCGATCGTCGAGCGGCTGACGGGCCAGGCGCCGGACCAGGCCAGCCTCGACCGCGCCCTCGATTCCACCGCGACCGCGCACTGAGACGGAAGAACCGACCATGTTGATGACAGCGGAATTCTGGGTCGCGGTCGCCTTCCTCGTCTTCATGGCGATCGTCTGGAAGGTCGGCGGCTTCGGGATCATGACCAAGGGCCTCGACGGCCGCGCCGTCCGCGTGCGCCACGAGCTCGACGAGGCCAAGCGCCTGCGCGAGGAGGCGGCCGCCGTGCTGGCCGACTACAAGCGCCGCCGCGCGGAAGCGGAGCGCGAGGCCGAGACCATCATCGCGAGTGCCCGCGACGAGGCCGAGCGTGCCGCCGCCGAGGGCCGCCAGCGCCTCGACGACTTCATCGCCCGCCGCACCAAGTCGGCCGAGACCAAGATCGCCCAGGCCGAGGCCAAGGCCCAGGCCGAGGTCCGTGCCGCAGCGGCCGACGCCGCGGTGAAGGTCTCCGAGACGATCCTGCGCGAGCGCATGCAGGGCGAGGCCGCCCAGGCGCTGGTGCGTTCGAGCCTCGGCGAGATCCGCACCCGCATGCGGGCCTGACCCTTCCGGGCAGGACCGCCCGATCAAGCCGCCTCCGGGCGGCTTTTTCGTGCGCGTGCCTTCGCTCGCCTCGCTCACGTGCCAGAGACCGAAGCGGTCCAGTGCCGATGATGGCGCTGGTGCCCTCTTCCGCCCAACGACTGCGTCGATCTAATTTGCAAGAATGTCGGGGAAGGCGTGCGCCTCCCCTCCCCCCTCTGCGGGGGGAAGGCACGGTGGGCGACGCTGCCCAAAAGATGGATCCGGTCCACGAAACGGGAGTGACGCGGATCGCCGCTCGCTCGATGTCGTCGCCTCGAGAATCGGAGCTGCAGGAGGTGCCATTCGACACCGCGCGCGTCGGCCGCCCGGTGGTCGGCCTGCTGCTCAACCGACAGATGCTATAGGGCACACCGTCCTCGCCTTGCCGGGCGGGCCATCCTCCACGGACTGCGATGTCGCCGATCATCTCCATCGACAATCTGTCGAAGACCTACGCCTCGGGCCTGTCGGCGCTGAAGACCGTGAACCTCGCGATCGCGCGCGGCGAGATCTTCGCGCTGCTCGGGCCGAACGGCGCCGGCAAGTCGACCCTGATCAACATCGTCTGCGGCATCGTCACGCCGAGCACCGGCACCGTGATGGTCGACGGGCACGACATCGCCTCAGGCTATCGCGGGGCGCGCAAGGCGATCGGGCTGGTGCCGCAGGAACTCACCACCGACGCGTTCGAGAGCGTGTGGAACACGGTGAGCTTCACCCGCGGCCTGTTCGGCCTGAAGAAGGATCCCGGCCATATCGAGCGGGTGCTGCGCGACCTCTCCCTGTGGGAGAAGCGCGATTCACGGCTGATGACCCTGTCGGGCGGCATGAAGCGCCGGGTACTCATCGCCAAGGCGCTGTCGCACGAGCCCAAGGTCCTGTTCCTCGACGAGCCCTCGGCGGGCGTCGACGTGGAGCTGCGCCAGGACATGTGGCGCATGGTGCGGCGCCTGCGCGAGCAGGGCGTCACCGTGATCCTGACCACGCACTACATCGAGGAGGCCGAGGAGATGGCCGACCGGATCGGCGTGATCCGCAAGGGCGAGATCATCCTCGTGGAGGAGAAGGCCGAGCTGATGCGCAAGCTCGGGCGCAAGCAGCTCACCCTCCAGTTGCTGGCCCCCCTCGCCGCGCTGCCGGCGGATCTCGCCGACCGCGGCCTCGAGCTCGGCCCCGGCGGGCAGGATCTGGTCTACACCTACGATGCCAAGGGCGAGCGCACCGGCATCACCGGCCTGCTCACCGATCTCGGCGCGGCCGGCATCCGGTTCAGCGACCTGCGCACCAGCCAGTCGTCGCTCGAGGACATCTTCGTCGATCTCGTCAGGGAACGCGCATGACCGCGGCCGCCGCGAGGTCCGAACCATTTATCCCCCGGCTGCCGGCAGGCGCGAACGCGCGTCGCCGCCCGGGGCGTCGGCATCGAGAGGCAAACCGATGAACTGGCCGGCCATCCGCGCGATCTACCGGTTCGAGATGAGCCGCTTCTGGCGCACGGCGATGCAGAGCATCCTGGCGCCGGTGATCTCCACCTCGCTCTACTTCGTGGTGTTCGGCGCGGCGATCGGCTCGCGGATGAGCACCGTGGACGGCGTGCCCTACGGCCTGTTCATCGTGCCGGGACTGGTGATGCTCGCGCTGCTGACCCAGAGCATCGCCAACGCCTCGTTCGGCATCTACTTCCCGCGCTTCGCCGGCACGATCTACGAGATCCTCTCGGCGCCGATCTCGCCGGTCGAGGTGGTGCTCGGCTATGTCGGGGCGGCGGCCACGAAGTCGATCCTGATCGGGCTGATCATCCTCGCGACCGCCGCGCTGTTCGTGCCGCTGCACATCGAGCACCCGGTGTGGATGATGGCCTTCCTGGTGCTGACGGCGGTGACGTTCAGCCTGTTCGGCTTCGTCATCGGCCTGTGGGCCGACGGCTTCGAGAAGCTGCAGCTGGTGCCGCTCCTCGTCGTGACGCCGCTGACCTTCCTCGGTGGCAGCTTCTACGCGATCGAGATGCTGCCGCCGTTCTGGCGCACCGTCAGCCTGGCGAACCCGGTGGTCTACCTGATCAGCGGGTTTCGCTGGGCCTTCTTCGGCACGGCCGACGTCGCCATCGGCATCAGCCTGGCGATGACCGGCCTGTTCCTGGCGGTCTGCCTCGGGCTCGTCGCCTGGATCTTCCGCACCGGCTACCGCCTCAAGAGCTGAGCCGCCGGCCCGGCTGCCTGGAGCCGTTCGAAAACGCATAAAGACATCTTTATGTCTTGATTGCTTCGTATCCGGCGCTCTGCTAGATGCCTCGGCGAGAGGCAACCCGCGACACGGAGCGAAGCGACATGGCCCAGGATTACATCGTCAAGGACATCGGCCTGGCCGAGTACGGCCGCAAGGAGATCTCGATCGCCGAGACCGAGATGCCGGGCCTGATGGCCACCCGCGAGGAATACGGCCCGTCGCAGCCGCTCAAGGGCGCCAAGATCGCCGGCTCGCTGCACATGACGATCCAGACCGCGGTGCTGATCGAGACGCTCAAGGCTCTCGGCGCCGACATCCGCTGGGTCTCGTGCAATATCTACTCGACCCAGGACCACGCCGCCGCCGCGATCGCCGCCGCCGGCATCCCGGTCTTCGCCATCAAGGGCGAGACCCTTGAGGAGTACTGGGACTACACCTCGAAGCTGTTCGACTGGCATGGCGGCGGAACGCCGAACATGATCCTCGACGACGGCGGCGACGCCACCATGTTCGTCCACCTGGGCCTTCGCGCCGAGAACGGCGACACCGCCTTCCTCGACAAGCCCGAGTCGGAGGAGGAGGAGATCTTCTTCGCGCTCCTGAAGAAGAAGCTCGCCGAGAAGCCGAAGGGCTGGTTTGCCGGTCTCGCCGACGCGATCAAGGGCGTCTCGGAGGAGACCACCACCGGCGTCCATCGCCTCTACAACCTCGCCAAGGAGGGCAAGCTGCTCTTCCCGGCGATCAACGTGAACGACGCGGTCACCAAGTCGAAGTTCGACAACCTCTACGGTTGCCGCGAGTCGCTGGTGGACGGCATCCGCCGCGGCACCGACGTGATGATGGCCGGCAAGGTCGCGATGGTCGCCGGCTTCGGCGACGTCGGCAAGGGTTCGGCCTCCTCGCTGCGCCATGCCGGCTGCCGTGTGCTGGTCTCGGAGGTCGATCCGATCTGCGCGCTCCAGGCCGCGATGGAAGGCTACGAGGTCGTGACGATGGAAGACGCGGCGCCCCGCGCCGACATCTTCGTCACCGCCACCGGCAACAAGGACATCATTACCCTCGACCACATGCGGGCGATGAAGGACCGGGCGATCGTCTGCAACATCGGCCACTTCGACAACGAGATCCAGGTCGCCGGCCTGAAGAACCTCAAGTGGTCGAACATCAAGCCGCAGGTCGACGAGATCACCTTCGCCGACGGCCACCGCATCATCCTGCTGTCGGAAGGCCGCCTGGTGAACCTCGGCAACGCCACCGGCCACCCGTCCTTCGTGATGTCGGCCTCGTTCACCAACCAGACGCTGGCGCAGATCGAGCTCTGGACCAACCCGGGCAAGTACGAGAAGCAGGTCTACACCCTGCCGAAGGCGCTCGACGAGAAGGTCGCGCTGCTCCACCTCGAGAAGATCGGCGTGAAGCTCTCGAAGCTCCGCCCCGACCAGGCCGCCTATATCGGCGTTTCCGAGAACGGCCCGTTCAAGCCCGACCACTACCGCTACTGAGACCCTCGGCGCGGGGACGCGCCGGGCAGAACCGATGCGAGACAGGAGGGCCCGGCGGTTGCGCCGGGCCCTCTTCGTTTGTCAAGGCACCACCGCCCGGCCGGACTGTGTCTTCTGTGTGTCGTTCGCACGCGACCTGCCGACCCACGGTTACGGCCAAGCTAATTCCGCTTCCGGCGCAAATCCCCGACGCGTTAGACTGCCCCCGGTTCGGCAGGTCGTCAGGTCGTCGCGTCTCCCCTCCCCCCGAAACGGGGCGCGGGGAACCGGCGCCGCATGCGCCACGCATTCGTTCGCGTCGGTCCGACCGGCGGTTTTGGGAGACGGGACGGATCATGGAGGTCGATCGGGCGGCACGGCGCATCGCCGGGGCCGGCGCTCTCTTCGCCGCCGCGACCGGCCTCCCGGCTCCGTCCCTCGCGGCGGGCGCCGACCTTCCGGCCTGGGGATTCGGCTCGCACATGCACAACGTCGCGGCCGCCGCGATCTTCGGCGGCCTCGTCGCCTTCGCGACCATCGTCGCCCTGCTCTATTTGAGCGAGCGCTCGCGCTGGACCCGGCGGGAGCGCGAGCAGGCCGCGGCCCTCGACGCGCTCAGCGGCGCCCACGACCGCGCCGAGATGCTGCTCGCCGCCGAGCGCCAGATCATCGTGACCTGGGACGGGCGCAGCGAGCCGGTGGTCGAGGGCGACGTCGGGCTGGCCTTCGACGGCACGCGCCCCGCGATCGGCTCCGCCCGCCGCATCCTCGCCTTCGGCACGTGGCTGGTGCCGACCGACGCCGAGGCGATCGAGACCGCGGTCGAGGCCCTGCGCATCCGGGGCACGAGCTTCCGCACCACCCTGCGCAGCCAGTCCGGCCGCAGCATCGAGGCGCAGGGCCAGGCGGTGGCCGGGCGCGTCCTGCTGCGCCTGCGCGAGACCACGGAGGATCGCCGCCAGATCTCGGAGCTGCGCGAGACCCTCGAGGATGCCCGCCGCGGCCTGTCGGCGCTGGCCGGCCTGCTCGACGCGATCCCGCAGCCGGTCTGGCGGCGCAACCGCGAGGGCGGCCTCGCCTGGGTCAACACCGCCTACGTCGCCGCGGTCGAGGCCACGAACCGCGAATCCGCGATCCAGGCCGGGATCGAGCTGCTCGACCGCCCGGCCCGCGAGATGATCGCCCGCGAGGACGGCCAGCGCCGCCCCGCCGGCCAGCGCGCCGCGTTGCGCCTGTCGGCGGTGGTGGCCGGCGGCCGCCGCATCCTCGACGTCACCGAGACCGCCCTGGAGGGCGGGCGGGTCGGGATCGCGGTCGACGTCTCCGAGCTCGAGAGCGTCCGCGCCGACCTGCAGCGCCAGATGGATGCGAACGTGCGCACCCTCGACCAGCTGCCGACCGCGGTGGCGATGTTCGATGCCGGGCAGCGCCTGATCTTCCACAACGCCGCCTACCGCCAGCTCTGGGAGCTCGACCAGGGCTTCCTCGACGGGCGCCCGCTCGACGGCGAGATCCTCGACCATCTCCGCGCCCAGCGGAAGCTGGAGGAGCATGCCGACTTCCGCAGCTGGAAGCAGGGCGTGCTCGCGGCCTACCGCTCGGCCGAGGCGAACCCCGCCTGGTGGTACCTGCCCGACGGCCGCACGCTGCGCGTGCTGGCCGAGCCGAACCCGCAGGGCGGCCTCACCTACCTGTTCGACGACGTCTCGGACCGGATGAAGCTCGAATCCCGCTACAACGCGCTGATGCGGGTGCAGGCCGAGACGCTGGACACCCTCAAGGAGCCGGTGGCGGTCTTCGGCGCCGACGGCCGCCTCACCTTCGCCAACCGCGCCTTCGCCACCGCCTGGCGCCTCGACCCCGAGACGCTGGAGGCGCGTCCGCACGTCGAGGCGGTGATCGAGGCGTGCCGCGTGCTGGCGCCGGCCGACGAGCCCTGGCTCGACATCCGCGACGCGGTGGTCGGGCTCGAGTCCCGCACCGGCCTCGCCTGCAAGCTCGAGATGGTCGACGGCACCGTGCTCGACTGCGCCGCCCAGCCCCTGCCCGAGGGCGCGACGCTGATCACCCTGATCGACGTGACCGCGAGCGTGAACGTCGAGCGGGCGCTGACCGAGAAGAACGACGCGCTGGAGAAGGCGGCGCAGCTGCGCGACACCTTCGTCCACCACGTCTCCTACGAGCTGCGCTCGCCGCTGACCAACATCATCGGCTTCACCCAGCTGCTCGGCGACGAGACGGTCGGCGCCCTCAACGCGCGCCAGCGCGAGTATTCCGAGCACATCATGCGCTCGTCGGGGGCGCTGCTGGTGATCATCAACGACATCCTCGACCTCGCCTCGATCGATGCCGGCTCGCTCGAGCTTCAGCGCGAGACCGTCGACGTCCAGGCGACCGTCGAGGCAGCCCTACTCGGCATCGAGGACCGCCTCGCGGAATCCGATCTGAACCTCGTCCTCGACGTGCCCGACGACATCGGCAGCGTGTTCGTTGACGGCAAGCGCGTGCGCCAGATCCTGTTCAACCTGATGTCGAACGCGGTCGGCTTCTCCAGCGCCGGCCAGAGCATCACCGTTCGGGCGCGGCGGAATGCGGGCGACCTCGTGCTCAGCGTGCGCGACCAGGGCCGCGGCATGCCGCCGGAGATCGCCGCCCACGTGTTCGACCGCTTCGAGAGCCACACGCTGGGCACCCGCCACCGCGGCGTCGGCCTCGGCCTGTCGATCGTGCGCTCCTTCGTCGAGCTGCACGGCGGCCGAGTGTCGCTCGATTCGCGGCCCGGGGCCGGCACCTGCGTCAGCTGCAGCTTCCCGATCGTCGCGCCGACGATGCCGTCGGCGCGCGACTCCGAGGCGGCCGAGTAGGCCGCTTTCCGTCAGCCGAGGGCCCGCGCCGCCTCCGCCACCGCCTGGACGCGGCCGTCCACCGTCCGCGAGGCTTCCGCGATCCCGTCCATGTTCAGCCGGACGCGCTGGACGCTCTCGGCCGCGTTCTGCATGTTGACCGACATGTCGCGCGTCACCGCCGCCTGCTGCGTCACCGCGGAGGAGACGCTGAGCGAGATGTGGCTGACCTGCCCGATCGTCTGCCCGACCAGCTCGATCGCCCGCACCGCCTCCGCGGTCGCCTCCTGGACGGCCGTGACCTGCTTGCCGATCTCCTCGGTCGCGCGCGAGGATTGCGTCGCCAGCGCCTTGACCTCGGCGGCGACGACGGCGAACCCGCGGCCGGCCTGCCCGGCCCGCGCGGCCTCGATCGTCGCGTTGAGCGCCAGCAGGTTGGTCTGGTCGGCGATGGTGCGGATCGTGGTGATCACGCTGCCGATCCGCTCGGCCGAGGCGGTGAGCCCGGAGATGATGGTGCGCGCCTCGTCGGAGCGGCCGACCGCCTCGTCGGAGGCCGTCTTGGCGTCGATCGCGTGCCGCGTCAGCTCCTCGATCGAGGTCGAGAACTCCTCGGCGCCGGCGGCGACCGCCTGGACGTTGCCGGAGGTCTCGGCGGCCGCGCGCGCGGTCTCCGTCGACTGCCGGCTCACCCCCGACATCTCCTGCATGATGTGGCCGAGGTCGACCTCGATCAGGCGCTGGCCTTCGGCGCGGCGGCGGCGCTCGTGCACCTGGGCGGTCACGTCGGTGGCGAACTTCACGACCGCGAAGGGGCGGCCGTCGCGATCGAGGATCGGGTTGTAGGCGCCGTGGATCCAGACCTCGTTGCCGCCCTTGCCCATGCGGCGGAACTCGCCCGCCTGGAAGGTGCCTCCGGCCAGCGCCTTCCAGAACGCGGCGTAGGCCGGGAAATCGGCCTCGGCCGCGTCGACGAAGATCCGATGGTGGCGGCCTTTGATCTCGTCGAGCCGGTAGCCCATCGTCGTGAGGAAGTTCGCGTTCGCGTCGGTGACGGTCCCGTCGAGGGTGAAGTGGATCACGGCCTGGGAGCGGTTGATCGCGTCGATCTGGCCCTGGCTGGTCGCGGCGGCCATGGTCTCGGCGGTGATGTCGGTGGCGAGCTTCACGATCTGCACCGGCTGGCCCCGCCGATCGAGCACGGGATTGTAGGATGCCTGCAGCCAGATCTCGCGACCGTCCTTCGCCACGCGCTTGAACGAGCGGGCCTGGGTCTCGCCGCGGGCCAGGGCTTCCCAGAAGGCGCGGTAGGCCGCGCTCTCGCGCTCGCTGCGCTCCATCAAGATCCCGTGATGCGCGCCTCGGATCTCCGAAAGCGTATACCCGAACAGGGTCAGGAAGTTCGCGTTCGCGTCGATGATCCGCCCGTCGAGGCCGAAAACGATCCGCGCCTGAGACCGATCGATCGAATCGATCAGGGCGCTCATCTTCTGGTTGAAAATCGTCATCGTCAGTACCCCGCGGCGCGCGACATGACTATTAGCTTGGCAGGCGAGGCTTAAAATTTGATCCACCGCGACTTTTAGCAGGACACGACTGCTTGCTCGCGCCGCCCATTGACGAACTTCGGGACGCATCGAGGTCGTCGAGCGCGTTGCGGTCTTTCTTGTCGGCAACACGTTCCGGTTGTTTCAGGCTGCAAGCTCAGCCGGAATATCGGAATCGGGCGTTCCGGACGCATCCGACCGATCGCGCGGCGCCGGCGAACGCCCTGCGCTCGGTCCGGCCGCAGCTTGACCGGGCCTCGTTCGGCCGCCACGACGCTGGCGATGCCCGAGCACGCGCAATCCGGCTGGACCGTCTTCCGCAACGGCGATTTCCGCCTGTTCGGGATCTCCCGTTTCCTGACCGGTCTCGCCTACCAGATGCAGGCCGTGGCCGTCGGCTGGTTCGTCTACGACCTGACCCGCTCGGCCTGGGCGCTCGGGCTCGTCGGCCTGGCGGGCTTCCTGCCGGCGATGCTCGCCGCGCTGATCACCGGGCACGTCGCCGACACCTACGACCGCCGCCTCGTGGCGGCGGCGGCCTTCGCGGTGCAGGCGGCGACGAGCGCGGCGCTTCTCGCCTATGCCTGGAGCGGCGCGAGCGCGGTGTGGCCGGTCTACGGGCTCGTCGTGCTGATCGGGACGGCGCGCGCCTTCGCCAACCCCGCCCTGCAGGCGCTGCTGCCGACGCTGGTGCCGCGCGACCTCTTCGGCGCCGCGATCGCCTGGAACGCCTCGCTCTGGCAGAGCGCGTCGGTGCTCGGGCCGGCTTTCGGGGGCTTCCTCTACGCGCTCGGGCCGATGGTCGTGTTCGGATCGGCGTCGGCCAGCTTCGCGCTGGCGGCGCTCGCGACCACGGCGATCCGCTATCGGCCGGCGGCGGTCACGGAGCGGCCGCCGGTGACCTGGGCAACGCTGTCGGCCGGGATCGGCTACATCCGCGCGCACCCGGTGGTGCTCGGCGCGATCAGCCTCGACCTGTTCGCGGTGCTGCTCGGCGGCGCCACCGCCCTGCTGCCGATCTTCGCCGCCGAAGTGTTGCATGTCGGCCCGCTCGGCCTCGGCGCGCTGCGCAGCATGCCGGCCGCCGGCGCCGTGCTGATGGCGATCGTGCTCGCCTACCGGCCGCTGCGGCGCCATGCGGGCGTGCGGATGCTGCGCGCCGTGGCGGTGTTCGGCCTCGCCATCATCGTGTTCGGGCTCTCGACCTCGCTGCCGCTGTCGATGGCCTGCCTGTTCGTCACGGGCGCGGCCGACATGATCAGCGTCTACGTCCGCCAGACCTTCGTGCAGGGCGAGACGCCGGACGCGATGCGCGGCCGGGTCTCGGCCGTGAACACCGTCTTCATCGGCGCCTCGAACGAGCTCGGCGAGTTCGAGTCCGGCTCGGTCGCGGCGCTCATCGGCGCGGTGCCGGCGGTGGTCGTCGGCGGCGCCGCGACGGTGCTCGTCGCGGTGCTGTGGGGCCGGATCTTCCCGGCCCTGCGGGCCCGCGACCGCCTGCTGCGCGAGGGGTGAGGCCGGCGACCGACGGCAAACGGCCAAGCTAACCCATTCCGGCCAGGATGCGCTGCTCTACGGACGGCCGCCCGGCTGGTCCGGGTTCGTGGAGGAAGAAGATTTTGCTCGTCCGTACCGTTGTTGCGTTCGCCCTCACCACCACCGCCGCGCTCGCCGCGCCGAACGCGTCGGCCGTGCCCGACCGCGCCGCGCTGAAGCAGAACTGCACCGGCGACTACCTCGCCCTGTGCAGCGAGTTCGCCCCGGACAGCCCCGAGGTGCATGCCTGCTTCAAGCAGAACCGCGCCAGCCTGTCGCCGAACTGCCAGGCCGCGATCGGCAGCTACACGAAGGCGCAGAAGCGGGGCTGAGGCGGACCCGTCGTGCGGCCGTCGACGGATCGGGGGCCTGGAACGGACGACGCCCGTCACGTGGCGTCCTCAACGCTGCTGCGCGACCGATTATCCCTTCTGCATGCGTTCAGGCGCCGCGAAGGGATAATGGCAGGTTGATCAGGCATTCGGCCGTCGATCGAGCCCGTCGGACGGTCAGCTGCGAACCGATCGGCCTCGCCTAGCGAGCGACGCCGCTGACTTCCGATCCGGTCCCGTCGCGGCGGGATGCCGGCCAGGCCGAACGCGCCGCGCTGCGCGATCGCGCAGCCGCGCTTGCCCGGGACGCCCTCGCGACGGAGGGTCGGGGCGATGCGGTCGAGCCCGTCCGGTAGGTGGCCCCGGGGCCGAGGCCTACTTCCCCGAGAGCAGCGGCGACCAGGTCGGGTCCGAGGCGTAGGACGGCGTCGGGACCGGCGCCTCCACCTTGCCGGTGATGTCGACCATGTAGAGCTTGCCGCCGCCCTGGCCGCCGGGGTCGCGGAAGAACAGCACGTACTGCCCGTTCGGCGCGAAGGTCGGGCCCTCGTTGTGAAAGCCCTCGGTGAGCACGCGCTCGCCCGAGCCGTCGGGCTTCATCACGCAGATCGCGAAGCCGCCCTTGCGCTGGCGGGTGAAGGCGATCAGGTCCCCGCGCGGCGACCAGGCCGGCTGCGAGGCCGAGCCTTCGCCGAACGAGATCCGGTGCGGGTTCGAGCCGTCGGCGCCCATCACGTAGACCTGCTGCGAGCCGCCGCGGTCGGATTCGAACACGATCTGGCCGCCGTCCGGCGAGTAGGTCGGCGAGGTGTCGATGGCGTTGCCGTTGGTGATCGAATGCTGCGCCTTCGAGGCGATGTCCATGGTGACGATGTCGGCGTTGCCGCCCTGCTGCACGCTCATCACGAGGCGGCGGCCGTCGGGCGAGAAGCGCGGGCTCGCGCTCATCGAGTCGAAGTTGCCCATCGCCGTCCGGCTGCCGGTCTCGAGGTTGATCACCTGCACCCGCGGCTGGTGGCCGGTGGCCTGGGCCATGAAGGCGATGTCCTGCGTCGCGGGCGAGTAGCGCGGCGCGACGATGGCGTTCTCGCCGGTGGTGAGCGCGCGGACGTTGGCGCCGTCCTGGTCCATCACCATCAGGCGCTTGCGGCGGTTCTCCTTCGGGCCGGACTCGTCGACGAAGGCGATGCGGCTGTCGAACCACGGACCGAGGCCGGTGATCTTGGTGTAGACGCTGTCCGAGATCAGGTGGCCGGCGCGGCGCGCGTTGGCGGCGTCGGTGCCGTATTGCTGGCCGGTGATCTGCTGGCCGGAAGTGACGTCCCACAGGCGGAACTCAACCTTCAGCCGGCCGGAGCCGTCGCGCGAGACGCGGCCGGTAACGAGGCCCTGCACGCCCGCGGCGCGCCACTTCTCGAAGCCGGGGGCGGCATCGAAGTTCGGCGATTCCGGGAAGCGGCCCTTCTCCAGCGGCACGAAGTAGCCCGAGCGGCGCAGATCGTTCGTCACCACGCTCGAGACGAGGCCGCCGAGGTTCGGGTCGCCCGAGAAGTCGGTCACCGCGATCGGCATCGGCTGGAACGCGCCGCCGCCGATGCGGAGCTGAAGCTGGGCCTGCGCCGGCGCGGCGAGGCCGAGCGTCGCCAGCAGCAGCAGCGCGAGGCCATAGAGGGCGGCGGGCACGTGCCGGGCCCGGGTGAGCGATCGATGCAGCATGGGTCTGGTCCGGGAGCGTTGGAACGGGTGCCGGCGAGGTCCTGGCGTCAGGTCGTCAAGGCGGCGTCGGCGGTCAGGTCGCGGTGAACTCGAACTCCGCGTTGATCGCCTTCCAGTCGTTGTAATAGGGCTGGTACTGCGCCGGGATCTTGTAGGGCGCGCAGCGGCGCACCGCACGCAACGCCGCCTGCGCGATCGACTGGTCGACCGAGCTCGATCCGCCGCGCATGATCCGCGGCTCGGTCGAGAGCGAGCCGTCGGCGTTCAGGCGGATGTCGAGCACCGGCAGCACCACCCCCTGGGCGGCGCCCGGAGGCGCCGAGTAGCAGCGCTCGATCTGCTGCTGCAGCATGCCGACGAGCGCGTCGCGCAGCGACGGCGACAGGCGCTGGGCGGTGCCGGTGGCGGCGCCGAGCGAGGCCGTGCGCTGGACCTCGTGGCCGGTGGCGCCGGTCGATTGCGACGGCGCCTTCGAGGCCAGGATCGACTTGATGTCGCCGGCATTGAACTTGGCGGCCAGCTCGGCCTGCTTGCGCGCCTTCGCCTCGGCGTCGGCCTTGGCCTTCGCGTCGGCGACCGCCTTCGCCTTCGCCTTGGCGGCGGCCTCGGCCTTCGCCGCGGCGGCGGCCTCCGCCTTCTCCTTGGCCTCCTCGGCCTTCGCCTCGGCGATCTCCTTCTGGCGCTCGGCCTCGGCTTCCGCCTTCGCCTTGGCTTCGGCCTTGGCGGCCGCCGCCTTCTCGGCGGCCTTCGCGGCTTCCTTGGCCGCGTCCGCCTTGGCCTTCGCTTCGGCCTTCGCCTTGGCTTCCGCGGCCGCCGCCTCGGCCTCCTCGCGCTCGACCAGCTTGGCGAGCTGCTCGCGCTTCACGGCTTCGGCTTTGGCGGCCTCGGCGGCGGCCTTCGCTTCGGCCTTCGCGGCGGCGGCCTTCTCCGCGGCCGCGGCCTTGGCCGCTTCCGCCTTGGCCTCGGCCTTGGCGGCTTCGGCCTTCTCGGCGTCCGCCTTCTCCTTGGCCATCTTGGCGGCCTTCGCCGTCTCGGCGGCGGGATCGGGCTCGTTGACGCGCAGCGGCATCTCGTCGGCGTTGGCGAGCTTCATGTCGCTGGTGCGCGTCGGCGCGGTCGGAGAATCGACCTTGGCGTTCTCCGGCTCCTTCTCCTCGAACTTCTCGGCCTTCTTGTCGGCCCGCGGCTTGGCGTCCGACAGCGGCTTCTCGGCGTTGCGCTCGCCCTTGGTCAGCTCCGAGAACTGGTTCTCGGTGATCACCTCGACGGGCACGCCCTCCTGCGCCTCGGGAAGCGCGGGCGCGGCGACGCTGAACAGGGCGAAGACCAGCAGCCCGACATGGGTGCCGGCCGAGACCCAGAAGCCCGGTTCGCTGCGGAAGGAGGGAAGCCTCACAGGTCTGCTACCGCTGCTCGGGCTCGGTGACGAGCGCCACCTTCTTGAAGCCGCCGCCGGTGACGATCGCCATCACCTGGGCGACGCGGCCGTAATCGACCCGCTTGTCGCCGCGCACGAAGACGCGCTCCTCGAAGCCGGACTTGGCCTCCTGGGTCAGCTTCGGGATGATGGTGTCGTCGGTCAGCTCGTCCTCGCCGAGGAAGACTTGTCCCGATTGGCGGATCGACAGCGTGACCGGCTTGGTGTCCGAGTTCAGCGGCGAGGCCTTGGATTGCGGCAGGTCGAGGGGCACGCCCACCGTCATCATGGGGGCCGCCACCATGAAGATGATCAGCAGCACCAGCACGACGTCGATGAACGGCGTCATGTTGATCTCGTTGATCGGGCCGCCGCCGCGGCGTCCCCGCCGCCGCCGCTTGCCGCCGCCCTGCGCGCCCGCCGCCATGCTCATGTGTCGATCCCTTCGCGGATTTCGGTCAGGCGGCGAGCGACAGGCGCTCGTCGATCTGGCGCGACAGGATGGCGGAGAACTCGTCGGCGAAGCCTTCCAGGCGCGACTGCTGCTTGGCGACCGTGGCCTGGAGCTTGTTGTAGGCGAGCACGGCGGGGATCGCCGCGAACAGGCCGATGGCGGTGGCGAACAGCGCCTCGGCGATGCCCGGCGCCACGACGGCGAGCGAGGTGTTCTTCGAGGCCGCGATCGAGGTGAAAGCGGTCATGATGCCCCAGACCGTGCCGAACAGGCCGATATAGGGGCCGGCCGAGCCGATCGAGGCGAGGAACAGCAGGCGGCCCTCGAGGCGCTCGACCTCGCGCTGGATGGTCACGTCCAGCACCTTGTCGATGCGCTGCGACAGCGACTGGATCTGCCGGCCGGTGCCCTCGAACGAGCGCTTCCACTCGCGCATGGCGGCGACGAACAGCGCGGCGAGGCCGGTGGCCGGGCGGTCGTTGAACGAGCGATACAGCTCCTCGAGGGACCGGCCGGACCAGAACGCGTCCTCGAACGCATCCATCTCGTCCTTGGTGCGCCGGAACAGCAGCGTCTTGTCGACGATGATCGCCCAGCACCAGATCGAGGAGCCGAGCAGCCCGATCATCACGAACTTGACGACGATGTGGGCCTGGAGGAACAGCCCGAGCAGCGTCATGTCGGCGACGGGCGCGGCCTGCATCACATCTGCGGGGTTCATGGGCTTTGGTCCTCGGACGTCTCGACGGCGGCGGCGCGACGACCCGGCGGGCCAGCGCGCTCCATCCGAAATCATCGAGCGAATTCAAAGGGAATCGCGTTCGAATCTGTCGAAAGTAAGGGCCGGGTGCGGTGCACGCGGGGCGTCGCTTTCCCACCGCATAAGCGGGCGGGTTGGTTAAGGAAGGGTTGCCGGGGCCAGAGCGCGGCGCAGGGCGTCGGGCAGCCGGATCGCCCGGCCCGCGCGGACGCAGGCGACCACCACCTCGGCGCGGACGAGGACCACGCCGTCCCGGCAGACCTCCTGGTGCAGGTGCATCGAGGCGCCGCGCAATTCGCGCGTGCTGGTGACGATGGAGAGCACGTCGTCCATCCGCGCCGGCTTCAGGTAATCGATCTCCATGCGGCGCACGACGAAGACGAGGCCGTCCGCCTCCCGGTGCAGCTCGGACTGGTCGCCCGCGAGCCCGCGCAGCAGCTCGGTGCGCCCGCGCTCCATGAAGCGCAGGTAGCTCGCGTGGTAGACGAAGCCCGAGAAGTCGGTGTCCTCGTAGTAGACGCGCACCGGCAGCGCGTGGGCATCGATCGATGACGTCACGGGTTCGATGGTCCTTCTGCTGCCGAGGGCGGTGCGGGACGGTGGCAAGGGCCGACGTCCCGTCGAGCACGGATCGGACGAGGGTCCGTCCCCACCCTCCCGTCATCGCGGGGCCGCGCGGTTCCGGGATGACGGGCAGACATGGCGACGGCATGGCGGGCGGAGGGAGTGGACGAGGCCCTCGCGAACGCGAAAAGGCCGCCCCTCGCAGGGCGGCCCTTCCGTCAGTGAATCCGTTTCGACGATACCGAAGCGGGATCAGCCGCCGATGCGGTTGGCGAGCGAGGCCGAGTGGCCGTGCTCGTTGGCGATGTAGGGCAGCGCCTCGTTGGCGAACTGGCGGCCGGCGGCGTTGTCGCCGTTGCGCGAGTAGGTCTCGTAGAGCTCGAGGGTGCGGGCGTCCGAGCGGGCCTGCTGATCGATGTAGGTGCGGTCGAAGTCGCGGCCGTTGCGGGCCGACTTCAGGCGCTCGATCCGGTTCTGGCCGTTCGGGCCGATCGCGACGCGGCGGCCGGGCTCGGTCGGGCTGTTGTCGATGATGCCGACGCCGCCGAGGACGCCGCCGACGATGCTGGTGCCAAGGTTGGCGGCGATGGTCACCGGGGCGAGCACGAGGCCCACCGGGTTGTCGATGCGGGTGTCGAAGCCCTGGCGATCCGAGACGACGGTGCCGCCGGAGGACAGCGACGTACCCTCGGGCAGGAGCGCCTTGGTGGTGGCCTCACGCTCGGTGATCACGCGGTTGGCGTAGTTCCGGACCTGCGGGTTGCGCGAACGCTCCAGGGCGATGCGGCTCGACTCGATGCTCACGGCATCCGAGCGAAGGGCCTCGGCGCGGAACTCGGGAGTGTCGGTGCCGGCGGCGCCGACGCCGCGCTCGAACGGCGAGACGCGGATGGGAAGGGCGTCCTGGGCGAAAGCGGGGGCGGTCAGCGCGGCGAGCGAGAGACCGAGAACGGCGAGGGTGGCGGTGCGCTTCATAGGAGAACGATCCTTTGTGGTTCGCCGGTGCGTCGAGGCCCCAGGCGATTGCGGGCACAACGGGTCGGATCGCCGCTCGTTCCGCACGTGCGAACTACGTAGCCACGCTCCCTGCACATGCTGAGCCGACGAACCAAGACATCGCGGCGTTGTGAAGCGGTCCGCGGAACATAGATTTTCTGATTGCTTTCAATGCCTTGGTTGTTTTATGGCGATGGCATGTGACAAGTTTCCGAACCACGTCCTATGCCCAAGCGGCATAGCTGAAGCGGTGGAACGGCATGCGTCGACGGCGTTGCGCCGCAGCGGAACTCGATGAAACGCAACTTCGTGTCCCGTTCTCGAACGGTCGTTCCAGCAATGCGACGACACGGACTAGGTCTCGGGCTCGTCCTCGACGAAAAGGCCGATCTGCGTGATCGGATCGCGCTTGGGCATCGCGAAACCCATGTGCTTGAAGGCATGCTGCGTCAGCACCCGCCCGCGCGGCGTGCGCATCACGAAACCTTGCTGGATCAGGTAGGGCTCGATGATGTCCTCGATCGCGTCGCGGGGCTCCGAGAGCGCGGCCGCGATGGTCTCGATCCCGACGGGGCCGCCGCCGAAGGATTTCGCGATCATCGTGAGGTACTTTCGGTCCATCACGTCGAGGCCGACGGGATCGACGTCGAGCAGCTTCAGCGCCCGGTCGGCGATCGCCCGCGTCACGGTCGGCGCCTCGGCGACGACGGCGAAGTCGCGCACCCGCCGCAGTAGGCGGCCGGCGATGCGCGGGGTCCCGCGGGCCCGCCGGGCGATCTCGTTCGCGCCGTCGTCGGACATGCCGAGCCCGAGCACCCGCGCGCCGCGGCTGACGATGAGCTGCAGCTCGTCGATGTCGTAGAATTCGAGCCGGATCGGGATGCCGAAGCGATCGCGCAGCGGCGTCGTCAGCAGGCCCGCGCGGGTGGTGGCGCCGACGAGCGTGAACTTCGGCAGCTCGATCTTGACCGAGCGCGCCGCCGGCCCCTCGCCGATGATCAGGTCGAGCTGGTAATCCTCCATCGCCGGATAGAGGATCTCCTCCACCGCCGGGTTGAGGCGGTGGATCTCGTCGATGAAGAGCACGTCGCGCTCTTCGAGGTTGGTGAGCTGGGCCGCCAGATCCCCGGCCTTGGCGATCACCGGCCCGGAGGTCGAGCGGAAGTTCACGCCGAGCTCGCGCGCCACGATCTGCGCCAGGGTGGTCTTGCCGAGGCCAGGCGGCCCGACGAACAGGACGTGGTCGAGCGCCTGGCCGGTCATCTTCGCCGCCTGGATGAAGATCTCCATGTTAGCGCGCGCCGCCCGCTGCCCGATGAACTCGGACAGGCTCAGCGGACGGATGGTCTGATCGACGTCGTCGGCCCGCTTCTCCGGGTCGAGGATCGCGCTGGTCAGGGGTTTCGGCTTGCTCATGGAGCCTCGGCTGGGGATGCGATCCTCCTAACCCGCGCCCGCGGCGATGTCTAAGCGCGCCTCGCCGCCGTCGGATCGTCCGGCCAAGCCCGAAAAACAACCCTCGATTGTTTTTTCTTCGGCATGGTTGAGGTCGCGTTAATCGTTTCCCGGCCTCCTGGCCCCTGTCTTCACCGCCGCCCCGTGCCGTCGTTCCCGGCACCGGACCGACGACCGCGCCGTCGCGCGATCGCCGGATCGTCTCTTCGCGCCTTCGGATGGGCCGCATGCCGCACCTCGTATCCTGCCCGCCGCGCCGTCGCCTCCTCGCCACGACGGCGGTGCTGCCGCTGATCCTCGGGGCAGCGTCGATGGCGGCGCCCGATCCGGCCCGTGCGGCCTGCGTGGCGACCGCGACGGGCCTCGCCTGCGACGGGCCGGACGACGCGACGCTGGCGAGCCCGGTCGTCGGTCCCGGCGGCCTGTCGAAGGCCGGCACCGGCCGCGTCCTGCTCTCGGCCGCCAACACCTATGCCGGCGGCACCAGCCTCTTGGCCGGCACGCTCGCGACTTCCGCGCCCGGAACGCTCGGCGCGACCGACGGCGCCTTGCTGGTCTCGGGCGGGCGGCTCGACCTCGGCGGCACGACCCAGGCCGTCGGGCTGGTGCGGCTCACCGGCGGCACCATCGCCGACGGGACGCTGCGCGGCTCGGTCTACGACGTGCAGTCCGGCGGCATCGAGGCCGCGCTGACCGGCCCCGGGCCGCTGGTGAAGACCGGCGCCGGCACCGTGACGCTGTCCGGCGCCAACGACTTCTCCGGCGGCACCCGCGTCGATGGCGGCACGCTGCAGCTGACCGGGAGCGGTCGTCTCGGCGCGGCGGACGCGGCCCTCGTGGTCGGGGGCGGAACGCTCGATCTCGGCGGCACCGCCTCCAGCGCCGGCCCGGTGGTGCTCACCGCCGGCACGATCCGCAACGGCATGCTGCGCGGCGCGATCTATAGCCTGCAGAGCGGCACCGTGGACGCGGTGCTGTCGGGCCCCGGGACGCTCGCCAAGAGCGGCGACGGCACCGTCCTGCTGACCCAGGCCAACAGCTACGCCGGAACCACCTCGGTCACCAACGGGACCCTGCGCGCCGGCATCGCGGGCGCCCTCCCCGCGGGCAGCGCGCTCCTCGTCGCCGGTGCCGGGACCTTCGACCTCGCCGGCTACGACCAGAGCGTCGCCGCGCTGAACGGCGACGGTCGGGTCTCGCTGGGCGGAGCCACCCTCACCGCCGGCTCGAACGGCACCGACGCGCTGTTTTCCGGCACGATCGACGGCACCGGCACCGTCGTGAAGACCGGCGCCGGCCGCCTCGACCTCACCGGCGACAGCCCGTTCGCCGGCGGCGTGACGGTGGCGGAAGGCCGCCTGCGGGTCGGCGGCGACCTCGGCGCAGCCGATGTCGGCGTCGCCTCCGGCGCGACGATCGAGGGCATCGGCACGCTCGGCGGCCTCAGCGTCCGCAGCGGCGGCCGCGCGGCGCCGGGCTACGACGGGATCGGCACGCTGTCGGCCAACGGCAACGTGCTGTTCGAGGCAGGCTCGATCTTCCAGGTGAAGGCGGATGCGGCCGGCAACAGCGACCGGATCGCGGCGGGCGGCGTCGCGACCCTGCGCGGCGGCCTCGTCGACGTGCAGGCGCAGGCGGGCGCCTACAGCGCCAACACCACCTACACGATCCTCAAGGCAGCGGGCGGCGTGCAGGGGCAGTTCGCCGCCGTCACCTCCAACTTCGCCTTCCTGACGCCGTCGCTGACCTACGCGGACGACGCGGTGCAGCTGCACCTGACCCGCAACGACCTCGGCTTCGACACCGCCGGCGCGACGGTGAACGGCGTCGCCGCCGGCCGGCGCGCGCAGTCGCTCGGTGCCGGCCAGGCGGTCTACGACGCGGTCGGCCCGCTTTCCGCCGCCCAGGCCCGGCAGGCCTTCGACGCGCTCTCGGGCGAGGTCCACGCGAGCGCGGTCACCGCGCTCGTCGAGTCCGGCGGGCTGGTGCGCGAGGCGATCCTCGATCGGATGCGCTGGTCGGACGGCGCCGGCCTCACCTGCACGCCGGCCGCGCCCGGCCTGCCGATAGAGCGTGCACCGATCGCCCGGGTGCCGCTGAACTCCATGCCCGAATGCGGCACGGGCCTCGGCCCCGGCGGCCTCGACCAGCGGATCGTCGGCTTGTGGGGCCAGGGCTTCGGCAGCTTCGGGCGCACCGGCTCGGACGGCAACGCCGCCGCCCTCCAGCGCAACACCGGCGGCCTCGTGATCGGCGGCGACGTCGCCGCGAGCGACCTGATCCGCGTCGGCGCCGCCGCCGGCTACACCGACACCGCCCTCGACATCCCGCTGCGCATGTCGAGCGGCAACGTCCAGACCGGGTTCGGGTCGGTCTATGCCGGCATCGGCCTCGGCGCGCTCGACCTGCGGATCGGCGGCCTCTACGGCATCAGCGACACCGAGACCCGGCGCGATATCGCGTTCGCCGGCTTTCGCGACAGCGCCCGCGCCTCTTACGGCGGCAGCGTCGCGCAGGGCTTCGGCGAAATCGGCTACCGCATGGACCTCGCCGGCCTGACGCTGGAGCCCTTCGCCGGCGGTGCGGTGATCCGCGTCGGGCAGGACGCCTTTTCCGAGACCGGCGGCGCAGCGGCGCTCACCGGCGCGGCGCGCGACGCCACCGTGTCCACCGCGACCGCGGGCGTGCGGGCCGAGGCGCGGATCGACGGCTTCGTCGGCGGCCTGCCAATGCTGCTGCGCGGCCTCGTCGGGTATCGCGGCGCCTTCGGCGACGTCACCCCGAACGCGCTGCTTGCCTTCAATGCCGGCGGCGTCTCGGCGCTGACCCGCGGCGCGCCGGTCGACCGCAGCGCCGTGCTGCTCGAGACCGGGTTGAGCTGGATCGTCCTACCCTCGACCACCGTCGGCCTGTCCTATGCCGGGCAGATCGGCGCCCGCGCCCAGGACCACGGCGCCAAGGGCAACCTGACCTACCGCTTCTGACGCCGCCACCACGCGACGAGGGCGGCCCAGGTCCTCTCGATCCAGCGGGCGGCCTTCTCCAGCGGCACCTTCAGCCAGGGCACGTCCTGCGCCAGAAGCGCGAGGCCGAGCGGCAGCATCCACAGGCCGAGCACCGGCAGGATCGAGAAGATCCCGCCGAGGATGAGCAGCAGCGCGGCCCCCACCCGCAGCCACAGGCGCGACGGCTCGCGCAGCCAGCCGACGGCGCGCTGCAGCGGCGCGGGCAGCTTTTGGGAGAGGTGCGCGACGCGCTGATCCCAATCGTCGGGTGTCGGGTTCATCCTCCAGGAACGCACCAGCGACGAAAACGTCGCCGGATTTTCTCGGTCCCGGTGTGCGGACGGGGCAGCGTCGGGCGCCGCTCAGTAGCCCAGCGCCAAGCCGGTGTTCCGGCGCGGGTCGTTCGCCCCGTAGAACCGGTTCGCCCCGACCGCCTTGCCGCCGAGCACCGGCGCGCCGATCAGGATCGCGGCGAGGTGGTTGGCCGGCTGCGGCCCGGCGAAATGGTGGCCCATGCCCTCGAGGATCCTGCGGGTGTCGGGCGAGAGCGCGAACCGCTCGACGTTGGTGACGTCGGGCAGCCACTGGTTGTGGATGCGGGGCGCGTCGGCCGCCTCCTGCACGTTCATGCCGTAATCGACGACGTTCAGGATGCTGTGCAGCACCACGGTGAGGATGCGGCTGCCGCCCGGCGTGCCGGTGACGAGGACGGGCTTGCCGTCCTTGGTCACGATGGTCGGGCTCATCGAGCTCAGCGGCGTCTTGCCCGGCGCGATGGCGTTGGCCTCGCCCTGCACCAACCCGTAGATGTTCGGGACCCCGACCTTGGCGGTGAAGTCGTCCATCTCGTCGTTGAGCAGCACGCCGGTGCCGGGCACGGTGATGCGCGCGCCGAACCAGTCGTTCAAGGTGTAGGTCACCGAGACCGCGTTGCCGGCGCCGTCGACGATGGAATAATGCGTCGTGTTGCTGCCCTCGTGCGGCGGCACCCCCGGCTTGAGCCGGCTCGACACGCCGGCCTTGCCCGGATCGATCGCGCTCCGGATGGTCGCCGCGTAGGCCTTGTCGGTCAGGCGCGCGGTCGGGTTGTTGACGAAGTCGGGATCGCCCAGGTAGCTGTTGCGGTCGACGTAGGCGTGCCGCATCGCCTCGATCTCGTAGTGGATCGCCTGCGCCGAACCCCAGCCGAGATCGCCGAGGGGGTAGCCTTCGAGGATGTTCAACATCTCGCAGATGACGACGCCGCCCGAACTCGGCGGCGGGGCCGAGATCACGCGGTAGCCGCGATAGACGCACTCGACCGGCTTCAGCTCGCGGGTGCGGTAGCGGTCGAGGTCGGCCTGGACGATCAGGCCCTTGCCGGCCTGGCTGGAGGCGACGATCGCGCTGCCGACCGGGCCGCCGTAGAAGCCGGCCGCGCCGTGCTCGGCGATCGTCCGGAGCGTTCCCGCGAGATCCTTCTGCTTGAGCGTCCGGCCGGCCCGGAACGGCGCATCGCCGTCGACGAAGATCGCGGCGGAGGCCGGATCCCTGCGCAGGTCCGGGGTGGCGATGGCGAACATGTCGGCGTCGCCCTGCTCGAGGACGAAGCCGCCCTCGGCGTAGGCGATGGCCGGGGCGATCAGCTCGGCGCGGGCCATCGTCCCGTAGGTCTCGCGCGCCGTCTCCAGGCCGGAGACGGTGCCCGGCACCGCCACGGCGAGGGGGCCGCTGACGCTCAGGCCCTTGATGACGTTCCCATCCCTGTCGAGGTACATGTCGCGGGTCGCGGCCAGGGGCGCCTTCTCGCGAAAATCGAGGAAGGTCCGGCGCCCGTCGGCGAGCTGGACGGTCATGAAGCCGCCGCCGCCGAGGTTGCCCGCGGCCGGGTAGACCACCGCCAGCGCGTAGCCGACGGCCACCGCCGCATCGACGGCATTGCCGCCGCGCTTCAGCACGTCGACGCCGACCTGGGTCGCGAGGTGCTGCGCGGTCACGACCATGCCGTGCTCGGCCACCGCGGGCGCGATCGAGGCCGCTCGGGCCGGCATCGCGAGGGCGAGGATCGCGAGCATCGCCGCGACGGCCCGGGCCGGCCTGCGGTGCGACCCAGCCGTCCGCGTCGGGCCAGGGCTGCCGTCCGTTCGATCCAGGCGCATCGTCGCTCCGAGGAAAGTTGGTGAGGCCGCGCTCACGGCCCGGGCGGTGGAATGGGCCGCCAAGGTCGGCGCCGCGTCAACCGGCGCCGGGCGAAAATCGCGAAGGGCCGCCTCCCGCCCCGCAAGCTGCGTTCCGTGCCCGATCGCGGCGTCCGCCGACGGCGAAAAGCCCCGCCGGCTGGCCTCGGCCCCGGCCCTGCTGTTAAGAGGCCCCTCGACGGGCGGCCCGAAAGAGGCTCGGCCCGACGGAGGAACGATGCCTCGCTTTATTCTCCCCATCGCCGGAGCCGTGCTGATCGCCATGACCGCTGCCGCCAACGCCGACTACACCACCCTGCCCTCCGGCCTGAAGTATCAGGACGAAGTCGTCGGCACCGGGCCCGAGCCGAAGGCCGGCCAGAAGGTGACCGTGCAGTACACCGGCTGGCTCGACGACGCCGGCAAGAAGGGCAAGAAGTTCGATTCCTCGCGGGATCGCAACCAGCCCTTCACCTTCACCCTCGGCGCCGGCCAGGTCATCCAGGGCTGGGACCTCGGCGTCGCCACGATGAAGCAGGGCGGCAAGCGCACCCTGGTGATCCCGGCCGAGCTCGGCTACGGCGCCCGCGGCGCCGGCGGCATCATCCCGCCCGGCGCGACGCTGATCTTCGACGTCGAGCTTCTCGGCGCGAAGTAACGCGGACGGCTGCGCGAACGCGGGAGTTCGAGACGATGCTGTTCGCGCAGCTTCCCGACGACCTGTTCCGGCCGCTGGCCTCGCCGAGCCGGGCCTTCAACGCCGCGCTGCTGCTGCACCTGCACCGCAAGGTGATGGGCACCAGCCCCGACCCGGTGCGCAAGGCGGAGCTGCTGGCCGCCATCGGCGACTTCTCCGCCGACTGGGCGCTCGACCAGCAATCCGACGACGAGCCGGTGCCGGTCGATCCGATCGAGCGGCGCTCGGCGCTGTTCCGGCGCTTTCTCGAGACCGGCTGGCTGATCGAGCGGCGCGAGCGCTACGTGCCGGTGGTCGATTTCGACCCCGAGGCGCGGCTGCTGCTCGAGGAGCTGTCGCGGATGGAGCGCGGCGAGACCCGCTCCTACGGTGCCGCGATCCTCGACGTGCTCGGCAGCCTGGAGAGCGCGATCGCCAACCCGGCCGACCGCTCCGAGGCGCTCGGCAACGCGGCCCGCGCGGCGCAGGCCTTCCTCGGGCACGTCCGCGGGCTGGCCGGCGCGATGCGCAAGATCGAGGAGCGCATTCTGCACGAGGAGGATATGCGCGCCGCCTTCCGCCTCTACTTCGAGGACTTCGTCGAGCGCCACCTGATCAGCGACTACCGGACGCTGCACACGCGCTACAACCCGTTCCGCTTCCGCTCGGCGATCGTGCGCGAGGCGGGCCGCGCGCTGCGCGACCCGCTGCTGATCCGCGCGCTCGCCGAGGCGATCCTGCGCGAGGGAAGAGCGGCGGAACTCCGCATCGCCGAGCGCGGCGTGCGCGCCGACCTCACCCAGATCCTGTCGATCTTCGAAGGGCTCGACCGGCACCTCGACGCCGTCGACGACGTGGTCGCGCGGATGGAGCGCCGGATCGCGGCCGCCGTCCGCTACATGGACCGGCCGGATTCGGCCGGGATCGAGCGCACGGCGGCGGCCCTGCGCGCGGTCGGCGCCGCGGCGGCCGCACCGGACGTGGCACCGGCGATCTCGCTGCTGCGCCCGCCGATCGGGACGCCGCACCTCGCGATCCCGCGCGGGCGAAAAGTCCCGATCGAAACCGAGGCGCTGCCGGATTTCGAGATCGATCCCGCGATCGAGGCCTTCGTCGAGGCGAAGGCGGCCTATCGCCGGCGCACCACCGTGACGGCGGAGACGATGACCGCCTTCCTCGACCGCCACCTCGGGCCCGACGGCACCCTGCGCGGCTCGGCGATCGCGGTCGCCGACGTCGACGCCTTCGTCGTGTTCCAGCGCCTGCGCGAGATCGACGTGCTGTTCGAGGGCGCGCTCGGCACGCGCTACACGATCGCCCGCGTGGAGGGCCGGCTCGCGAACGGGTGGCTCGACTGCCCGGACTTCGTCATCCGCCGCATCTCGGGCGACCGGCATGCTTGAGCCGTTCCGCACCATCGTCGACGGCGAGGAGCCGCCCCCGCCCGGCGCCCGCGCGCCCGACGTGGAGGAGCTGACCCGCGCGCTCGCGGTGCTGCTGAAGGGCCAGGTGATCTACGCGAACACCCCCGGCATCGGCCGCAGCTACGAGATCGCGCGCCACTACGCCCCGTTCTTCACCGACTACTTCGCCTGCCTCGGCTACGCGCTGACCGTGTCGCACCGCGACCAGATGGTCTCGCTCACGCTGGCCCAGGACGGCCCGCGTCACGACATCGTCGCCGAGCGCCTGCGCAAGGACGAGACCCTGGTGCTGCTGGCGCTCCGCCTGATCTACGAGGAAGGCTTGCGCGATCACCGCGTCTCCACCGACGGGCTCGTCGAGTGCACCACCGACGACGTCACCGAGCGCATCCGCACCGCCGCCCGCAGCGATCCGCCCGAGGAGACGCGGCTGATCGAGATCCTGCGCCTGATCGCCCGCCGCGGCGGGCTGCGGCTCGGCGAGCGCGACAGGGCTGAGCGCGTCACCCCGGTGAGCGTGCTGCCCGGCATCCTGGTGCTCGCCTCGGACGCGTGGCTCGACCGCCTGCGGGCGTGGTCCGAGGCGGCCGAGGGCTGAGTCAGGGCTTCGCCGCCCGTGGCGTGGGCAGCAGCGTGCGCAAAGCCTCGAAGTAGCGCCGACCGAGGATGCGCTGCGAGGCCGCGTCGAAATGGATCTTGTCGCCGGGGTTTCCGGTCAGCCCGTCGGCCGAGACGTCGACCGTCCGCGGCACCGTGTCGGCGAGGTGCGCGAGCGCGTCGAGGATCGCGGTCTGCGCGGGCGTCGGCTTCACCCATTCCGGCTCAAAGCGCCCCGTCACGAACGGCGCGTTCCGCGCGCCGCCGATGCGGGCGCGGAACGCGGCGACGGTGCGCGTGAGCCGCGCGGCGTAGTCCGGGCCGGACAGCGCGCCGACGTCGGCCTCGCCCTGGTGCCAGAGGATCGCGGCGAGGCAGGCGTTCGGCGCGGCGGCGAGCGCCGCGTTGGTGCGCATCACCGCAGCCTCGAACAGGTCGTCGCCGGGGTTCCAGCGGCCGTTGGCGAAGCCGGTGCCGCCGACGGCCGCGGGCACGAGCAGGATCCGGCGGCCCGGCGGCCGCGCGGCGATGTAGGCGCGGGCGAAGCTCAAGCCGAGGCCGACCCGCCCCGCGGCGGCCCCCGGATGCAGGAGCGGATCGATCGCGGCCACGATCCGGCCACGGCCGCCGGCCTGGCTCCACTGCCCGATGCGCGGATCGGGCGTCCCGTCGAGCGCGGCGTCGAAGCCCAGGCCGAACCCGACCATGTTCGACTGCCCGGCGAGCAGCACCACGTCGGTGCCCCGCCCCCGATCGGTCGGCGTGCAAACCCCCGCCGTCGCGGGCGACGCCAGCGCGAGGCCGACGAGGGCCGAAACGCCGAGCCTCCTGGCCCGGCGAGGACCCGTGCGCTGCGTTCTCAAGATCATGGCTGCCGTGCCCGCGCCCCCGGGATCGAGGGGCTTCCGGCCCCCCTCTACACCGAAAACCCGCGGCGCCGCCGCCGTCCGTGCTCTGCGCGCCCTTGCGTCTGCCCGCGCGGTTGGCCAACTGGGCGCCCCCGCCTCACCCGGATCGGACCCGCCCCCGGTGTACCGCCTCACCGACATCGCCCTTTCGAATTGGTACCTCATCCGGCGCGAGCAGATTCGGATTCGGGGCGCGGCGGCGCTCGTCGGGCCGACGGGGGCCGGCAAGTCGACGATCTTCGATGCGGTCGGCACCGTGCTGGCCGGCAACAATGCCAGCCGGCTGGCGCTGAACGCCTCGGCCTCGGGCCGCAGCGCACGCACCGTGCGCGACTACTGCCTCGGCTGGATCAGCGACCCGGCCGAGGGCGGGCGCCCGACGCGCGAGGCCTGCGAGACCGTCATCGCCCTAGTGTTCGAGAACGCGGAGAGCGGGCGCACGGTCTCCTTCGGGCTGGCGCTCGCCGCGCGGGCGACCGACCAGAAGGAGGAGGTGCTTTCCCGCTTCATCGCCACCGGGCACCGCTTCGAGATCGGCGACTACCTGCGCACCAATGCCGAGGGCAGCTTCACCGCGCCGTGGACCGAGATCGCCAAGGACCTGCGGGTGCGGGCCGAGCGCTTCGAGGAGTTCCGCTCCTCCGGAGAGCGCTTCACGGCGGAAGTGCTGGCGACCCTGCGCGAGGGTGCGCCGGCGCCGGACCCGCGCCACTTCCTGCGCACCTTCTCGAACGCGGTCGCGTTCAAACCGATCTTCGATTCGAGCGCCTTCGTGCGCAGCTTCGTCCTCGACCCCGAGCCGCTCGACGTCGCCCGCGTCCGGCAATCGGTCGAGAATTGGCGCCGGCTGCTGGAGACGATCGAGGAGCTGGAGGTCAAGCTCGCGCGGCTGAAGCGTCTCGCCGGGCGCTACGAATCCTGGGCCGATGCGGTGCTCGCCTCCGGCATCCACGAGGCCCGGGCGGCCAGCGCCGAGCTGCGCCGCCGCTGCCACGATCTCGTGGCGGTGCGGGCCAAGCTCCGCGCCGGCGCCGAGCCGCTGCGGATCGCCCGCGAGAGCGTCGCCACGAGCCGCGGCTTCGTGCGCGACATCGACGGGGAGATCGCCGAGAAGAAGGCCCTCGTCGTCGGCGGCGCCACGGACGGGCGCCTGGCCGCCTCGACCATCGGCCTGTCGATGCTGGAGCGCGACCGGCGGGACCTGGCGGCCCGGGTCGCCGACCTCGTCGGCCTCGTCGGGCAGATGGGCAAGCTCCAGGCGGTCGCGCCGGTGCTGCGCCAGGTGGCGCCGCAGGCCGCGCGGCTCGCCGAGGCCTGCGCCCGCTCGGGGCTGCGCCGCGAGGCCCCGCCGGAGGAGACCCTGCGCCACGACGGGCCCCTCCCCGACCTGATCGAGGGCCTGCTGCGGCTGCCCGAGTTCGACGAGGCCCTGGACCGGGCCGCCGAGGACACGGCGCTGAAGGCCCGCGCGCAGGAGAGCGAGGCCGAGCGCTCGGCCCCCGCCCCGGCCGCAGGGCACGGCGCGCGGCTCTCCTCCGACACGGTCGCCTTCCGCGCCGAGCTGGCCCGGCGCAACATCGATGCCGTGCCGGTCTGCGAGCTCGCGGAGATCGTCGATCCGCATTGGGGGCCGGCGCTCGAGGGCCTGCTCGGCCGGGCGCGCGAAGCCCTCGTGGTCGCGCCCGACCGGCTCGAGGAGGCGCTCGGCGTGCTCCAGGGCAACCGCGACCGCTTCAGCCGCTGCATCCTGGTGAAGACGACCGACACCGCCGGCCAGCGGGCGCGCCGCTTCGACGACGGCCCGCTCTCGGTGATCGAGACCGACGACCCGCACGCCGCCGCCTTCCTCGGCGTGCGGCTCGGCGGCTACGATCTCGCCCGCGACGACGCCGAGCTGCGCCGGATGAGCCGCGCCGTGGCGCCGAGCGGGCGCACCACCGCCGGCATGGCCTACTCGGTGACCCGCTCGGTCGACCTGCTGATGACGCGCGGCCAGCGCGGCCCCACCGCCGAAGGCCGGCGCAACCACGAGGTCGCGGTGGCGGAGGCCAAGCGCCTGCGCGGCGAGGCCGTGGTCCTGCGCGAGGCCGCGCGGACGGCGGCGGCGATCCGCGCGCGCATCGCCCGCGGCGTCGAGGATTGCGACGCCCTGCGCGAGGAGATCGACGGGATCGAGGGCCGCAAGCGCACGCTCGCCACCGAGCGCGAGGCGATCGAGAAGCGCGACACCGCCGGCCTCGCCGAGGAGATCAAGGCGCTCACCGCCGAGCGCATCGCCTATCTGCGCGAGCTCTCCGAGGTGCTGGAACCGAAGCTCGACGGCCTGCTCGCCGAGGAGGCCGGGCTCAAGGCGCGGCTCGGGGCCGGGCGCGAGGCGGCGCGCGCCGCCTTCGCCGCCCGCCGCAGCGCCCTGCATAGGCTCGCCAGCGGGGATTGCCTGCGCATCCGCATGGTGCGCGGGCAGGTGTTCTCGGCCGCCCCCGTCCACGCGATCCGCGCGGAATTGGCCGGGCTGGAGGCGAAGGCGATCTCGGCTGCGGCATCGGCCGAGCGCAGCCTCGCGCAGGAGGCGGCCGAGAGCGCGCGCTCGCACGGCCGCGCGGCCGAGCGCGACCTCGCCGAGTATTGCGCCCAGTGGCGGATCGACAACCCGCTCGGCCGCGGCGACGGCAACCGCGGCGACCAGCCGGCGACCTTGGGCTATGCCTGGGTCCGGCGCGAGCACGACGAGGTCGAGGGGCACGAGCTGCGCCGCTACCGCGCCCAGGCCGAGCGGGCGACGGACGAGATGCGCCGCCTGATGACGGAGGACCTGCTGACGCGGCTCGCCGACAAGTTCGAGCGGGTGCGCGCGCGGCTCGACGCGCTCAACGAGCGGCTCTCGACCCAGCGCTTCACCGGCCAGACCTACGCCTTCGAGGCCGTGGTCGACCGCCGCTACGCCGCCGTCCACGCGCTGGCGACCGAGGTGGCGCGCTCGCCCGACGCGGCCCAGGCGCTGCTGCCGGACGACGGCGAGGGCCCGATGGCCGCTGCGCTTGCCGAGGTCACCGCCCTGATCTCCGGCGCCGAGGACGCGGCACGCCTGGCCGACTACCGCAACTACTTCGTCTACGAGATCGGGATGCGGGACGGGGCGGGAAACCGCACCACGATGTCGAGCCGGGCGCTGCGTGGATCGGGCGGCGAGGCGCAGGCACCGTTCTACGTGGCGATCGCGGCCTCGCTTGCCAGCGCCTACTATCCGGGCGACCGGCCGGGCGACGAGAATCCGGGCTTCGGCCTGTGCCTGCTAGACGAGGCGTTCTCGAAGCTCGACGTGCGCAACAGCCAGGCGCTGGTCGATCTCTACGCGGCGTGGGGGCTGCAGCTGCTCATCGCCGCCCCGGAGGACAAGCGCACCACGCTGACCGAGGTGATGGACACCATCGTCACCGTCTACAAGAGCCCGGATCTCGCCTCGGTGCGGATCGAGTCCGAGCACCCGCTGGAGGCGGCCAAGCGTGCGCTGCACGCGATCAATCCGGAGCGGTACGACGACGATCGCGATGCGGCCGAGTAGGCTGCGCGATCGCAATTAGGCACCGCCGGCGCGAGAACGATCGGGAGAACGTCCGGCCAGCGGTGCCAGCCAGACGAGAGGGGGGAACTCATCGAGCCGATTACACCCTAGGGTTTGCTCGGCCGATCGCCATTCACATTTGTGAAAGTGCCGACGACAAAACTCCGGCGCGTTGGACTTATGCACCGTCGCGCATTGTGGGCGGCCGGCGGTCGGCAGCGCGACCGCGCCGCCGCATCGGGCCGGGCGCGGTCGCGTCGCGGAAGCGCCGCCCGTCCGGGGGGCCGGCGCGACGTCTCAGTTCAGGTAGGTGCGGATCCAGTTCGGGGACAGGATCTCGCCCTCGTCCGTGATGATCCAGGGCTGCTTGGCCGGGTCGGTCAGCGCGCCGGCGGCGGCGGCGATCGCCTCGCGCAGGGTGCCGTAGCGCTTGGGCTGCGCCAGCGGCGAGCTTGCCGGCAGGGTGCGCCAGATCGTCAGATCGGCGGGTCGTTCGAGGGCCTCGGTTTCCATCTCACTCTTTTCCTTCCGAAACGGTATCGTCCGTTCAGGCGTCCACGGCCGGCACCAGGGCTGGCCGATCAGGAACGCAGCGTATTTGCCCAGACATCGAAGCATCTCTAAGGCAGCTTCACGATCATTGCGGCACCCTCGTCAGGAACCGGTCATGATTGCGTCGCAAATCGCCCGCGTCGGATTGCCGACCACCGGTGGCAGATCGGGCGCGAACACCTCAGGACTTCGTTTCGTCTTGTCGAAACTGTGGTCTTGAGGAATGACCATTCCGTTAGCGTCTCCGCCGCAGCGCGACGGTGCGGCGCCGCACCTTGACCATTCCCGTGCGAGAACGTTGAAGCGGGCAGGCTGAATGCCACGTTAAGGGTCGACGGATCGCGGGTCGGCCGCGTCGTCGTGCCCGTCGGTCGGAGATCGCGTCATCGTGCCGGATCGTTTCGCGCGCCTCGTGCTGGCCGCCATCCTGGTGCTGCTGGCGCTGTTCGTCGCACAGCCCTACGTCACCGCGTTCCTGTTCTCGCGGGAGGTCCCGCGCGCGGTGACCGCCCGCGGCGACCTCGCACCGGCGGAGGCGACCACCGTCGCGCTGTTCGAGCGGGCGAGCCCTTCGGTGGTGCACGTCTTCGCGCAAGGCGCGGCGCGCGGCGCTGACCTGATGAGCCTCGACGACGAATCCGAGCAGGGCCAGGAGGGCGGCCGGTCGGGCAACACCCAGACCGGGACCGGCTTCGTCTGGGATGCCGGCGGCCACGTCGTCACCAACAACCACGTCGTCCAGGCGGCGATCCAGTCGGGCGGGTCGATCTCGGTGCGCCTGTCCTCGGGCGAGGTGGTCTCCGCGACCGTGGTCGGCGCCGCGCCGGCCTACGACCTTGCGGTGCTGCGGCTCGGCCGGGTGGCGAAGGCGCCGCCGCCGCTCGCCATCGGCACCTCGGCCGACCTGAAGGTCGGGCAGTCCACCTTCGCCATCGGCAACCCGTTCGGGCTCGACCACACCCTCACCACCGGCGTGATCAGCGCGCTCCAGCGGCGCCTGCCGACGAGCGAGGGCCGCGAATTGTCCGGCGTGATCCAGACCGATGCGGCGATCAACCCCGGCAATTCCGGCGGGCCGCTGCTCGATTCCGCCGGCCGGCTGATCGGCGTCAACACCGCGATCTTCTCGCCGTCCGGGGCGAGCGCCGGCATCGGCTTCGCGGTGCCGGTGGACGTGGTCAACCGCGTGGTGCCCGATCTCATCCGCAACGGGCGCGTGCGCAACCCCGGCATCGGCATCATCGCCGGCCAGGAGGCGACCGCCGCCCGGCTCGGCATCGACGGCGTCGTGGTGCTCCGCGTCCTGCGCGGATCGCCGGCCGCCGGCGCGGGCCTGCGCGGGGTCGACCCGCAGACGGGGGCGATCGGCGACGTCGTCGGCGGCGTCGGCGACCGCCCGGTCCACCGCCTGGCCGACCTCACCGCGGCGCTCGAGGCGGCGGGTCTCGGCCAGCCCATCGACCTCGCGGTCGAGCGGGACGGGCGCACCCGCCGCGTGCGCATCACGACGGCGGACGTCGCGGAGAACCGGCCATGATCCCCACCCTCGCCGTGCTGATCGGCCTCGCCGCCGGCCTCTCGATCGCCGCCCCCCTCCCCGCGCCAGCCGCCGAGAAGCCGGCGCGCCCGCGGCTCTGTCCCGAGGACGCGCCGGAAGGCGTGCGCCTGCCGCCGCAGCCGGGCTGCGGATCGCGCGGGATCCCGGCGCCGCGGCGCGATTCCGGGTTCCACGAGATCCTTCCGGGCACGGGCATCCGCATCAGCGGGCGCGCGAGTTCCAGCTTCGACATGCGGCGCTAGGCGGATGCTGCTCGTCCTCGGCTTCGCGACGTGTTTCGGCCTGTGGTGGCTCGGCCGGAACGGCGGCCGGCTCGGGCCCAGGCTCACCCCGCGGTCGATCCGGCGTGCCGGCGCCTGGATCGCGATCGGGCTCGCCGCCATCCTGCTGCTGCGCGGCCAGCTCGGCCCGGCCCTGGTCGTCGGGCTCGGCGGCGTCTGGCTGCTCGAAGGGCCGGAGACGCTGGGTTCCCGGCTCAAGCGGCTGCTGGCGTCGATGAAGCCGTCGCCGAGACGGCACCGGACGGCGCGGGTGGATTTCGTCCTGCGCGACGACGGCAGCGTCGGCGACGGCATCCTGCGCGGCGGCCCGCTCGGCGGCCGGCGTCTCGAGAGCCTCGGGCTCGCCGACCTCCGCGCGGTGCTGGCGGTCTGCCGGACGCAGGATCCCGCGGCGGTGGTGCCGCTAGAGGCGTATCTCGACCGCCGGCACGCCGGCTGGCGTGTAGACGCTGAGCGCGATCGCGACGCGGGGCCGCGCCGTCCGGCGCAGCCAGGGACGATGACGCAGGACGAGGCCTATCAGATCCTGGGGCTTGAGCGCGGGGCGACCCCAGAGGCCGTCCGCACGGCTCACCGGACCTTGATGAAGCGCGCCCACCCCGACCAGGGGGGAAGCGCCGAAGGGGCGGCCCGCGTCAACGCGGCCCGCGACAGGCTGACGAACCGACATCGCTGAGACTCCACGCGCGTTGCCAGGGGTGCAGGACGACGTTCGCCGAGGGCGGCGTCCGCCGTCGGCGTTGATGGCGACCGGGACGGCGAAGGCCGCCGGTCGCTGAACGCCACGGTCGAACGGACCGCGGCGCGACGTGAGGGGGATCAGCTGCGGGTGGCGAAGCAGCTGAAGCCGCTGCGCTTCAGGGCGGAGCAGGCATCCTGCGCCGCGTCCTGCTCCTGGAAGCCGGAGAAGCGTGCGCGGTAGAGGGTGGCGCCGCTGTGCTCGACCTTCACCGTGTAGGGCGCGGCCTTCGAGAGGCTGCCGCCGCCCTTCGCCTTGGCGTCGGCCAGCATCGCCTTGGCCTTGCCCTCGTCGTCCATGGCGCCGAGCTGGATCACCCAGGCCGTCGGCACGATCTTCGGGCCGGCGATGGGCTTCGGCGCCTCGGCGCGGGCGATCGGGCCGTCGGCCGACGCGATGCGCTGATCGGATTTGCGTGCGCCGCCCGGGAACGCGGCCTGTGCCGTCGCGGGCGCGGCGTAGGCCTGCGCCGCCTTCGGCAGGGGTTGCGCGCCGGCCTTGAAGGCGCCGGCGCTGCCGGGGGTCGCGGTCGAGCGCCGCGGCGCGATGTCGAGGGGCTGGCCGGCATCGGTCGAGTTCGTGGTCTCGACCTCGTCGTCCTCGGCCGAAGCCAGCTGCGTCCGGGTCCGCGAGACCGCGTCGGCGACGACCGCCGGCCGGGCGCGCTCGGCGACCTCGACGGTCGGCGGCGCCTGGCGGGCGCCGGCATAGGCACGCGGCAGGCTGGCGCGGACGAGGTCGGCCATGATCCGGTCGCGGCTGGCGCCCGACTTGCCGCCGAGCACGATCGCGACGATCTGGCGGTCGTCGGACTTGGCCGCCGTCATCAGGTTGAAGCCGGAATCGCGGGTGTAGCCGGTCTTGATGCCGTCGACGCCCTCGACGTTGCCGAGCAGGTGGTTGTGATTGCCGATCGTCCGGCCGCGGAAGGCGAAGGACCGGGTCTGGAAGTAGCGGTAGTAGCGCGGGAAGCGGTCCTGGATCGCGCGCGCCAGCACGGTGAGGTCGCGGGCCGTCGTCACCTGCTCGGAATCGGGAAGGCCCGAGGCGTTGGCGTAGTGCGTGCGGCTCATGCCGAGCGCGTGCGCCTTGGCGGTCATCAGCTCAGCGAACCGCTCCTCGGAGCCGGCGATGTTCTCGCCGATGGCGCAGGCCACGTCGTTGGCCGACTTGGTGACGATCGCCTTGATCGCGTCCTCGACGGCGATGGTCTGGCCGGGCCGCAGGCCGAGCTTCGACGGTGCCTGGGCTGCGGCATGAGCCGAGATCGTCAGCTCGGAATCGAGGGCGAAGCGCCCCTTCTCCATCTGCTCGAACAGCATGTAGAGGGTCATCACCTTGGTGATCGAGGCCGGGTGCCGGATCGCGTCCTCGTTCACCGCGTGCAGCGTGCGGCCGGACTTCACGTCGACCACCATCGCCGCGTAGGGCGGATTGTAGCCGCCGCCGGGGCGGACGTGGCGCCCGTGGCGGCGCGCCTCGGCGGGAGACGCCAGCGCGGTCAGGACCGCGGCGGCGGCGAGCGCGGCCGAGATCGTGGGCACGGTCCGGGAGCGACGGGAAACGCTACGCATCACGACTCATTGCCCTCGACAGACCGGCCACGGCCGGTTTGCATCGCACCATTCAGCTCGGACATGCCCTGCGGCGTGGCCCGATCACGTCTGTCAAACACGCTACGGCGATGCAGTTACGGCGCGGTTAATGGAGCCGACGACATTCGACGCATCACTTTTGCATCGCAACACGGATTGACGGCGGATGCTGCAGTGCACAAATGTGGCGGGCCGTAGCTGTTCGGGCGGGACGATGGTGGCAACCCGATTGTTTGGGGGCGCGCGGTCGAGGCCGTGGCGCCGCAGGAGATCCTTCATGACCCCATCTTACGCTCCGGCCGCCGACGCGGTCCGCAACGGCCTCGACGGCGCGAAGGCCGGCGCCGCGGCGCTGAGCCAGAGCGTCGGCGCCGCCGCCCGCACCAGCCAGGCCATCGGCATCGAGTGGATGGACTTCCTCAAGCAGGTCAGCGCCGAGGTCACCGCGACCACGGAGAAGGTCGTGAAGGCTGGCAGCCCGGCCAAGGCGATCGAGATCCAGAGCGCGTTCGTGAAGACCTCCGGCGAGCTCTGGATGGCGCGCGCGGCGACCTTCCGCGACCTCTACGCCACGCTGGCTCAGGACATGGCGAAGCCGTTCACGACGCTGGCCGGCCGGTCCGCCACGGCGGTGGCGGCGCGGACCGCCGCCTGATCCGTTTGCGGGTGCGGCGGCCCGCTCCCGGACAGTTGCGCGCAGACGACTGGCGAAACCGAATCCCGCCGCCTAGATTGGCTCAGACGCGGCCGGGCCCGTCGCAGCGACGCGACAAGCCCCGGCCGGCACGAAGGAGCCGGTTCCATCACGATGACAGACGTCCCGATGCGGGGCACCGCTCATCCCCACGACTCGACAGGCCGGCCTTCGCTCGAGGCGGTGCGATTCACGACGACCGCCTCGGACCCCGGGGACCCGGGCGGCGACGATCGCTCGAATACGGCGATCATCACCCGTACCAAGCCGAAGACCAAGCGGCCGAGCCTGTATCGGGTGCTATTGCTCAACGACGACTACACGCCGCAGGATTTCGTCGTGCTGGTGGTCGAGCGTTTCTTCAACAAGACCCACGAAGACGCCTACCAGATCATGATGCACGTGCATCATAACGGCGTCGGAGAATGCGGGGTGTTCACCTACGAGGTCGCGGAGACCAAGGTGACGCAGGTCATGGACTTTGCGCGCAAACACCAACATCCTCTGCAGTGCGTTATGGAAAAAAAGTAGGCTCACGCAGCACAAAGGCTCGAGCATTGCCCAGCTTCTCACGCAGCCTTGAACAAGCTCTCCACCGCGCCCTGGCGCTGGCCGGCGAGCGCCGGCACGAATACGCCACGCTGGAGCATCTGCTCCTGGCGTTGGTCGACGACCAGGACGCCGCCGCCGTCATGCGGGCCTGCAACGTCGAGATCGACACGCTGAAGCGCAGCCTCGTCGAGTACGTCGACACCGAGCTTTCCAACCTCACCGGCGACGGACGCCAGGACGCCAAGCCCACGGCCGGCTTCCAGCGCGTGATCCAGCGCGCGGTGATCCACGTGCAGTCCTCGGGCCGCGAGGAGGTCACCGGCGCCAACGTGCTGGTGGCGATCTTCGCCGAGCGCGAGAGCCACGCCGCCTACTTCCTGCAGGAGCAGGACATGACCCGTTACGACGCGGTCAACTACATCAGTCACGGCATCGCCAAGCGCGCCAGCGCCTCCGAGGCGAAGCCGGTGCGCGGGGCCGACGACGAGGGCTCGAACGAGCGCCCGAGCGACGACGGCGAGAACCGCACGAAGAAGAAGGGCGACGCCCTCGACGCCTACTGCGTCAACCTCAACAAGAAGGCCCGCGACGGCAAGGTCGACCCGCTGATCGGCCGCGAGAGCGAGGTCCAGCGCACGATCCAGGTGCTGTGCCGCCGGCAGAAGAACAACCCGCTGCTGGTCGGCGATCCCGGCGTCGGCAAGACCGCGATCGCGGAAGGGCTCGCCCGCAAGATCGTGCAGAAGGAGGTGCCGGAGGTCCTGGCCGACGCCACCGTGTTCTCGCTCGACATGGGCACGCTGCTCGCCGGCACGCGCTACCGCGGCGACTTCGAGGAGCGCCTGAAGCAGGTGATGAAGGAGATCGAGGCGCACCCGAACGCGGTGCTCTTCATCGACGAGATCCACACCGTGATCGGCGCCGGCGCCACCTCCGGCGGCGCGATGGACGCCTCGAACCTGCTCAAGCCCGCGCTCGCCGCCGGGACCCTGCGCTGCATCGGCTCAACCACCTACAAGGAGTACCGCCAGTACTTCGAGAAGGACCGCGCCCTGGTGCGTCGCTTCCAGAAGATCGACGTCGCCGAGCCGTCGATCCCGGACGCGATTGAGATCGTAAAGGGCCTGCGGCCCTATTACGAGGAGTTCCACAAGCTCAAGTTCACCACCGAGGCCGTGAAGGCCGCGGTCGAGCTGTCGGCGCGCTACATCAACGACCGCAAGCTGCCCGACAAGGCGATCGACGTGATCGACGAGACCGGCGCGTCGCAGATGCTGGTGCCGGAGGCGCGCCGCAAGCGCGTGATCGGCATCAAGGAGATCGAGGCGACGATCGCCACGATGGCGCGCATCCCCCCGAAGACCGTGTCGAAGGACGACGCGGTGGTGCTCCAGCATCTCACCGAGAACCTGAAGCGCGTCGTCTACGGCCAGCCCAACGCCATCGATGCGCTGACCTCGGCGATCAAGCTGGCGCGCGCCGGCCTGCGCGACCCGGACAAGCCGATCGGCTCCTACCTGTTCGCGGGACCGACCGGCGTCGGCAAGACCGAGGCCGCCAAGCAGCTGGCGTCGTCGCTCGGCGTCGAGATGCTGCGGTTCGACATGTCGGAATACATGGAGCGCCACACGGTCTCGCGCCTGATCGGCGCACCGCCCGGCTATGTCGGCTTCGACCAGGGCGGCTTGCTCACCGACGGGATCGACCAGCACCCGCACTGCGTGCTGCTGCTCGACGAGATCGAGAAGGCGCATCCGGACCTGTTCAACATCCTGTTGCAGGTGATGGACCACGGCAAGCTCACCGATCACAACGGCAAGCAGGTCGATTTCCGCAACGTGATCATCATCATGACCACGAACGCGGGCGCGTCCGACCTCGCGAAGTCGGCCTACGGCTTCACCCAGGCCAAGCGCACGGGCGACGACGTCGAGGCGATCAACAAGTTGTTCGCGCCGGAATTCCGCAACCGGCTCGATGCGATCATCTCGTTCGGCCACCTGCCGAAGGAGGTCGTGGCCAAGGTCGTCGACAAGTTCGTGCTCCAGCTCGAGGCGCAGCTCGCCGATCGCAACGTCACGATCGAGCTGTCGGACGAGGCGCGCGCGTGGCTGGTCGAGCACGGCTACGACGATGCGATGGGCGCCCGCCCGATGGCGCGGCTGATCCAGTCGAGCATCAAGACGCAGCTCGCCGACGAGGTGCTGTTCGGCAAGCTGAAGAACGGCGGCGCGGTCCGCGTCATCGTGCGCAAGCCCGAGGATGCGGAGGCGAAGGCCGGCGGCAAGGAGACGCTGGGCTTCGAGTTCCCGGCCGGCCCCGTGGTGCCGAAGCCCGAGGCGGACGTGACCAACGTGGTCAAGAAGCACAAGCGCGCCAAGCCCCGGGCCGCGGCCCGCAAGAAGACGCCCAAGGACGACAAGGGCGGTAATTCGGGTGGCGGCGGCGTCCGCACGGTGCCGAAAGTCCCCCTCGTCCGGGCTTGACGCCGAAGCGACGTGAGCCCGATCGACCTGGCCCCGGAGCGCGCCTCGCGCTCCGGGGCCTTGCGCATGACGGCGAATGCGGCTTTCAGGTTCGCGGACGATTGCACCATGGACGCGGCGGCCGACCGCCGCCGCGAAGGATCGAGCGGGCGTGACGATGAGCGAACTGCATGAGGGCCCCCTCCTGCCCGTCGATCAGCCCACGGCGGCGCCCGCCCGACCGAAGCCCGTCACCCGACGCGA
Organism: Methylobacterium sp. J-092; assembly: GCF_022829325.1. Lineage (NCBI taxonomy): Bacteria > Pseudomonadati > Pseudomonadota > Alphaproteobacteria > Hyphomicrobiales > Methylobacteriaceae > Methylobacterium > Methylobacterium sp. J-092. Next base: position 39,271 of record NZ_JAKSXU010000055.1, read on the forward strand.
GGAGCGCCGCCGCCGCCGGAGCCGCCGCCGCCGCGGCGAGGAGATCCTGGCCTGGGTGCTGGTGCCGCTGATCTGCCTCGGGATCTACTGGGGCATCAATGCCGTCTTCGAGTTCATGGGAACCTCGCCGGGCCAGGTCTGGGACCAGTTGATGCAGGTCAAGGCGATGATGGAGAAGCGCGCCTGATCGCGCCGCTCCGGTCGCCGCACGCACTCGCGCGAACGGAGCCGTCATGTCCCTCACCCGTCGCGCCGCGCTGATCGGCGCCCTCCTCGCGGCTCCGGCCGTGAGGGCGGCCGGTCGCGACGGTCCGGTGATCGTGGTCGGCGCCGGCGCGGCCGGGCTCGCGGCCGCCGACATCCTGCGCCAGGCCGGGCGTCCCTTCACCGTGATCGAGGCGCGCGACCGCATCGGCGGTCGCGCCCATACCGAGCTCGGGCTCGGGCCGGACTGTCCCTTCGATGCCGGTGCCGAGTACGTTCACTGGGCCGAGCGCAATCCCTGGCGCGCCGTCGCCGAACGCGAGAACGTGCGGATCGCCGGGCAGGAAGGCTGGGCGCGGATCCTGTTCGTCGACGGGCGCCCGGCGACCGTGACCGAGCGCAACCGACGCCGCGCCGCCTTCTCCGGCCTCGACGCCGCCCTGAAGCCGGTGGACGGCCCCGACCGGTCGCTTGCCGAAGCCGCGGCCGCGGCCGGGCCGGACATGGCGCTGGCGGCGGCGGGCCTTGCCCGGCTGTCGCTCGGCGAGGAGCCCGAGCGCGTCTCGGTGCTCGACTACGACCGGCTGTGGTCCGGCACCGACCTGTGGCTCGACGGCTACGGCAGCTTGGTCCGGCGCCGCTTCGCGACGATGCCGGTCTCCCTCGGCACGGCCGCGACCGCCATCGATTGGACCGGCGAGGGCGTGCGGGTGACGACGCCCGGCGGCACGCTCGACGCCGCGGCGGTGATCCTCACCGTTCCGGTCGGCGTGCTGGCCGCGGGCACGATCCGCTTCACGCCGGACCTGCCGGCCCCGACGCGGGATGCGCTCGGCGGCCTCGGCATGGGCGCCTACAGCAAGGTCGGCCTCCGGCTCGATCCCGCCCGGATCGACCTGAAGGTGGTGGGGGACGCAGTGTCCGTGGCACACCGCGGCGACCAGGACCGGACGATCTACTTCGAGGTCTCGCCGTTCGACCGACCGCTCGCGGTGGCCAACATCGGCGGCGACGGATCCCGTGCCCTGTGCGAGCTCGGCGAAGCGGCGGCCGTCGCAGAGGTCACGGACCGGCTGGTGGCGATCCTCGGCACGCAGGCGCGCGGCGCCGTGACGGCAGGCAAGCTTGCCGGCTGGTGGACCGATCCGCATGCGCGCGGCAGCTACGCGATCGCCCATCCCGGCCATGCCGACGCCCGGACCGCCCTGCAGGCGGCGATCGGCGACCGCATCTTCCTCGCCGGCGAAGCCTATGCGGGCGGCGGCGCCATGACGGTCGGCGGCGCAACCCTCGACGGCGAACGCGCCGCGCGGGCCGTCCTGCGGATGCTGGGCTGAGGGGGATCGGACGCGGATCTCGCGTGCGGATCGGGGTGCAGGCCCCCTCCCATGCGGGAGAGGGGGTCGTGACGTGCGACGCTCTCGCGGGAACCGTCGAGCCGCCCCCTATCCCAAGCGCAGCGCATGCACCGAGAACAACCTCTCGGGGTCGGTCCACACCGTGACCGGCGACCACCCGGCCTCCGCCGCCAAGGCGCGAAAACCGTCGAGCGTGTACTTGTAGCTGTTTTCGGTGTGGATCGTCTCGCCCTCGGCGAAGGCGAAGGCGTGTCCGGCCACCGTCACCGTCTGGTCGGCGCGGCTCACGAGATGCATCTCGATCCGCGAGGCCGCGCGGTTGAACACCGCCCGGTGCGCGAACGCGGCGGCGGCGAAGGTGCCGGACAGGTCGCGATCGATCCGGGTCAGCAGATTGAGGTTGAACGCAGCGGTCACGCCGGCCGCGTCGTCGTAGGCCGCCTCGAGCACCGCGGCGTCCTTGACGAGGTCGACGCCGACGACGAGCGTCGCGCCCTCCCCCAGCACGTCGCCGAACTGGCGCAGCAGGCGGGCGGCCTCCGCGGGCTCGAAATTGCCGATGGTCGAGCCCGGGAAGAACCCGGCGCGCGGCGCGTCGCCGAGGTCGTGCGGCAGGGCGAAGGGCTGGGTGAAGTCGGCGGCGATCGGCGCGATGCGCAGGGCGGGATGATCACCCTGGAGCGCGGCCGCCTCGCTGCGCAGGAACGTCTCCGACACGTCGACCGGGACGTAGGCCGCGAGGTCCGGCATGTGCCGGAGCAGGCGACGGACCTTCACGGTCGAGCCGCTGCCGAACTCCACCAGCGCGGCGCCGCGCGGCAGGGCGGCGGCGATCTCGGCGCCTCGCATGTCGAGGATGCCGAGCTCGGTCCGGGTCGGGTAGTATTCCGGCAGCCGCGTGATCTGCTCGAACAGGTCGGACCCGACGGCGTCGTAGAAGTACTTCGCCGGCAGGGTCTTCTGCGGCTTCGCGAACCCGGCCAGCACGTCTTCGAGGAACGCCCGGTCGTCGGGCAAGTGGGCGAGCGGCGTCGCGTCTGCGAAGACGGGCTTGATGGTCACGCGCGGTACTCCGGGATGCGACGTCAGGCGCGGGACTGCGCGAGGCGCAGGCCCGTGAATTGCCAGCGCTGATGCGGATAGAAGAAGTTGCGGTAGGGCAGCCGCGCATGCCCCTCCGGCGTCGCCACCGACGAGCCGCGCAGCACGAACTGGTTCGACATGAACTTGCCGTTGTACTCGCCGAGTGCACCCGGCAGCGGGCGATATCCCGGGTAGGCGGTGTAGGCGCTGCGGGTCCATTGCCAGACGAGGCCGAACGCGTCGTCGAGCCCGCCGTCGCGGGCGGCGACCTCCCATTCGAACTCGGTCGGCAGGTCGCGCCCGGCCCAGCGGGCATAGGCATCCGCCTCGTAGTAGCTGATGTGGGTGACGGGCTGCGCCGGATCGATCGGGCGCCGGCCGCCGAGCGTCATGCAGGTCCAGCCCGGCTCGCCCGGCTGCCAGTAGCCCGGCGCCTCCCAGCCCTCGGCCTGCGCCGCGAGCCAGCCGTCGGACAACCACAGGTCGGGGCGGGTATAGCCGCCATCCTCCATGAAGCGCAGCCAGTCGCCGGTCGTGACGAGCGCTCGGTCGATCGACACGGGCAGGACCAAGCTGTCGTGCCGGGGATGCTCGTTGTCGAACGAGAACCCGTCGCCGGCATGGCCGACCTGATGGATGCCGTGGGCCAGGTCGATCGTGCCGGAACGATTGGCCGCCTTCGGAAAACGCCATTCGGCGTCGTAGACCGGATGCAGCGGGTTCTGCGCGAAGGCGTGCAGGATGTCGGTGATCAGCAGCTCCTGGTGCTGCTGCTCGTGGAACAGCCCGATCTCGAGGATCGGCAGGATCGCCTCGAGCGCGCCCGGCGCGGCCTGCGCCAGCAACGTCTCGACCGCGCGGTCGATGTGTGCGCGGTAGCCGGCGATCTCCTCGGTGGTCGGCCGGGTGATCAGCCCGCGCATCACCCGCGGCTGACGTGGGCCGGCGGCGACATAGTACGAGTTGAACAGGTAGTGCAGGCGCTCGTCGTGGATGCGGTAGCCCGGCAGGTGCTCGCGCAGCAGGAACTGCTCGAAGAACCATGTCGTGTGCGCGCGATGCCACTTGGTCGGGCTGGCATCGGCCATCGACTGGACCTGCTGATCCTCCGGCGACAGCGGTGCGGCACGGCGCTCGGTCTCGGCACGGACGAAGCGGAAGGCGGCGATCCAGGCGTCCCGGTCCACCGGCCGGGCGGAGACGGGCGGCGGCGGGAAGGCCTGAGCGGGCGCGTCCGTCTCGCGAAGTGTCGCCGTCGCAGCCATGCTGGTCCTCCCGTCGTCCGTTGATCCGCCGGTCGCGGTTGATGGAGATATGGCCGAAGGCGCAGCCGACAACGGCAGCGCGACGATTCAGTTCGCAATAGGCTCACCGATGCCGGCCGACGCGCCGCAAGTCTGTGTAGAGCGGGGCCGCTCGACGCGGTTGATCGATCCCCGAGCCTTTTTGCAGCCGCAGTGAGATGGCCTTAACCCTCTCGTCCAAGACTGCGGGGCTCTGATGCTGGGGTACGCGTTCTGATGCGGATCGATCTGATGGCCGGAGCGAGCCTGTCGGCGGCGGCTTTGCGCGCGGCGCCCGAGCCCACCATCCTGGTGTTCGACTCGGGCCTCGGCGGCCTGACGGTGCTGGAGCAGGTGCGCCGGGCCCGGCCCGACGCGCGCTACGTCTACGCCGCGGACGACGCGGCCTTCCCCTACGGCCGGCTCTCGGAATCGGTCCTGGTCCAGCGCGTGCTCGACGTGATGGCGCGCCTGATCGCGACGCACCGGCCCGACCTCGTCGTCATCGCCTGCAACACCGCCTCGACGCTGGTGCTGCCGGCCCTGCGCCAGCGCTTCCCGACGCCGTTCGTCGGCGTGGTGCCGCCGATCAAGCCGGCGGCCGAGACCAGCCGCTCACGCCTCGTCACGCTGCTGGCGACCCCCGGCACCGTCGCGCGCTCCTACACGCGCGACCTGATCATGACCTATGCCGAGGCCTGCTCGGTGACCTCGGTCGGCTCGGCGAACCTCGCCAACTACGCCGAGGCGGAACTCGCCGGCACGCCGGTGGACGACGCGGCGATCGCCGCCGAGATCGCACCGTGCTTCGTCACGGCCGAGGACGGCCGGCGCACCGACGTCGTCTGCCTCGCCTGCACCCATTACCCGCTGCTGCGCGCCCGCTTCGAGCGGCTCGCGCCCTGGCCCGTCACCTGGATCGATCCGGCGCCCGCCATCGCGCGCCGGGTGACGCAGCTTCTCGGCAGCACCCCGCGCGATGCGCGCTCGGACGAGGGCCCGGTGCTCGGCGCCTTCACCGGCGGCGCGACGCTCACGGATGCGCTGCGCGCCTCGCTCGACCGGCGCGGCATCCCGTCGATCGGCGTCGACCCGATGCCGCTGACGCTGCAGTAGCGCCGCGCCGCCGCCTGGCCGGCGAGGCCGGCGGGGCGCGCAACCGCAAGTAATCCGTCGATCAGTGCTGCGCCGCCACGGCGCCGGGCCGCGGTCGCTCGGCGAGCGGTCGCCGGCGCAGCCCCGCCGCCTTGCAGGCCGCGAAGGCGAAGGCGGCGCCGAGCCCGAGCAGCGCGAGATCGAACCCGTAGAACGCCGCGTCGCCGGCCCGCAGGCTCGCGAGCAGGTGGCGCCCGGTGGCGAGCCCGCCGACGACCGGCACGGCGGCGAGCAGCGCGGCCGCGGTCGCGAGCATCGCGGTCCATCCGGTTCGCGGCGGCAGGGCCAGCGGCATCAGCGTGGCCAGGATCCAGGCGCCGAAGAAGACCGTCACCTCGGCCTCCCTGCGCTCCGCCATCCCGAGCGGGAGCAGGCGGTTGGCCAGGAAGTAGCCGGCGATGGCGATCGGCAGCCCGGCGATGGTGCCGACGTTGAGCGCCTGCACCAGCCGCATCCCAAGATGCGCCCGCGTCGCGGTGCCGGGCTTGGGCACCCGCGCCACCGTCCAGAGGATCAGCCCGGTCGCCACCATGGCCGCGCCCATCGCGCCGCTGAGGAAGAACAGCACGCGCAGGGCCGGCCCGGCGAAATGCGCCTCGTGCAGGCCGACCATCGCGGTGAAGGTGCCGGCGGCGGGCTTCATCGCGCCCAAGGTCTCGATCACCGCGCCGCTGGTGCCGTCGAACGCCACCTGCGGATGGCGGTGCCTCAGGCCATGCGGCTCCTCGAACACCGCCACGACCGTCGCGTTGGCGTCGCCCGGGTTCTGCACGGTGATCCGCTCCAGCGGCTCGGCGTTCATCGCGAGCGCGCGCTCGACCATCGGGCCGAACGGGGCGAGCGGCGCGGGGCGTCCGGCGGGCGGGCGGGCGGCGGTGATCTGGCCGGATTCGGCGAAGAAGGCCTGCGCGTCGCCGCGATAGGCGGTGGTGACGCCCCAGGGCATGTACATCAGCGCCAGCGTCACGATCCCCGTATAGGTGATCATCAGGTGGAACGGCAGCGCCAGCACCCCGGTCACGTTGTGCGCGTCGAGCCAGCCGCGCTGCGCCGACTTGGCGTGACGGCGGAAGGTGAACAGGTCGACGAAGATCCGCCGGTGGGTGACGATCCCGGAGACCAGCGCGACGAGCATGATCATCGCGCAGCTTCCGACGATCCAGCGGCCCCAGAGCGGCGCCATGCTGAGCTCGAAGTGGAAGCGGTAGAGGAAGTCGCCACCGCGGGTGTCGCGGACGGCGACCGCGGCGCCGGTCGCGGGATCGAGCATCGCCTGGCCCGGCGGGGTGCCGGGCTTGCGGCGCCAGAACAGGTCGAGGGTCGGCCGGTCCGGGCTCGGCAGGGTGATGAACCAGCTGCGCGCGCCCTTCGCCTGCGCCTCGAGATGGGCGCGGGCGAGGTCGGCGGCGTGCCCGAGGGCGGCCGGGCTCAGCGGAGCCCCGGCCCTCAGTTCCGGCCGCATCCATTGCGAGATCTCCGAGCGGTAGTAGCTCGCCGTGCCGGTGACGAAGACGGAGAACAGCACCCAGCCGACGACGAGGCCGGACCAGGCGTGCAGCCACGCCATCGATTGCCGGAAGCCGTTGCGCATGGTTTCGCGTCCTACCAGCGGTAGCGGAGCGTGGCGTAGACCGTGCGCGGCAGTCCGTAATAGCAGCTGGTGTAGCCGTTGCAGCCGCTGACGTAGGTGTCGTCGAGCAGGTTGTTGGCGTTCAGCTGCATCGAGAAGCCGGCCAACGTCGGGTCGAGGTTCTTCAGGTCGTAGGAGACCACGGCGTCGACCAGCACGCTTTCCGGCACCTTGAAGGTGTTGGCCGCGTCGCCCCAGGACGGGCCGAGATAGCGGACGCCGCCGCCGACCTCGAGGCCGAGCATCGGCCCGTCGAGGAAGCGGTAGGTCGCCAGAAGCGAGGCGGTCGAATCCGGCACCAGCACCGGGCGGCGCCCCTGCAGCGGCACCGTCTGCCCGGGCGCGAGGTCGTTGGCGGTCCGGCCGTCGTCGCGGACGTTGCGGATGTCGAGGAGCGAGAAGCCGCCGATCAGGGTCACGCCTTCGGTGAGGTTCGCCCGCGCCTCGAACTCGACGCCCTGCACGCCGACCTCGCCGGTCTGCAGCACGAAGCCGGTGGGGCGGCCGAGCGTGGTGTCGGCCGTCGTCCGGTTCGACTGGCGGATGTCGAAGAATGCGGCGGTGAGGAGGATGTCGGTGCCCGGCGGCTGGTACTTGATGCCGGCCTCGTACTGGTCGCTGAGTTGCGGGTCGGGCACGCGCCCGACGGTGCCGAAGGCGGTGTCGAACACCCGGCCGGCGACGATCGGCTCGAAGGCCTGGCTGTAGGACACGTACGGCGCGACGCCGGACTGGAACAGGTAGAGCAGGCTCGCCCGGCCCGTGAAGGCGTCGGAGGCCGCGTCCTGCAGCGTCAGCGTGCTTCCCGTCGCGGTGAACGACCGGGTCGGGCCGGTCTGGCGGGCAACGTCGTAGCGCCCGCCCAATGTCAGGATCAGGCCGTCGACCTTCATCTGATCCTGGAAGTAGACGCCGGTCTGCTGCGCGTCGACGCGCGAGGTCGTGTTGATGGCCGGGAACGGGATGTTCATTTCGTAGTTCGGCGCGAGCGCGTTCAGGTCCGGCGCGTTCGGGAACGGCGTCCCGCTGGCGCGCGTGCTGAAGGTGCGGTGGTCGACGCCGAGGAGCGCCGTGTGGGCGATCGGGCCGGTGTCGAAGTTGGCCACGACGTTCGAATCCATCGTGTAGGCTTCGGCCGCGACGATGTTGCCGATGACGGCGCGCGGCAGCAGCGGGCCGGTGGCGAACGGGCCGTTGCGGGGGCTGAACGCGCTGTAGACGCTGCGGTAATCGCCCTGCGTCCGCAGGTAGCGCCCGGCCGAGTGGAAGCGCAGGTTCTCGTTGAAGCGGTGGTCGAAGAGGTACTCGATCGATGCTTGGGTCCGGTCCGAGCGCTCGATGTTGCGGTCGCCGTCGTAGAAGTTCACCGGCAGTCGCCCGATCACGCCGCTGCCGAAGTTGCGCGGAAACACGGTGCCCACCGCCGGGAAGCCGCCGTAGAAGCCGGAGAACGGATCGCGCTGGTAGTTGCCGATGATCGTCAGCTGGGTGTCGGTGGAGGGCCGCCAGGTGACGCTCGGGTTGATCAGGGCGCGCTCGACCCGCGTCGTGTCCACCGGGCCGTCCCCGTTCCAGCCCGCGCCGACGAGGCGGTAGGCGAACTGGTCGGCGAGCCAGGGCACCTCGGACTGGATCGGGCCGCCGACGTCGATGCCGCCGCGCACCTCGTTGAAGCCGCCGCCCTGGACGAAGACCTCGCCGTGGCGGACGAATTGCGGGACCTTCGAGACGAGGTTGACGATGCCGCCCGGCCCCGACTGCCCGTAGAGCACCGAGGCGGGCCCCTTGATCACGTCGACCCGCTCGAGGCGGTAAGGATCGATCGTCGCGTTGGCGTCGCGGCTGGCGATCAGCGCCATGCCGTCGAGGAAGACCGGCGCGTTGAAGCCGCGGATCAGGAACTGCTCGAGCCGGGTCGAGCCGGCGCCGCCGCGCTGCTCGGTGGTGACGCCGGGCGTGTAACGCAGGGCCTGGTTGATGGTGAGCGCGTTCTGATCCTCGATCTGCTTGCGCCCGATCACCGAGATCGACTGCGCCGTCTCCACGATCGGCGTGTCGGTCTTGGTGGCGACGGTGCTGCGGCTGGCGACGTAGCCGGGCACGGCACCGGACGCGCCGCCGGGACCGTAGAGCGATCCGCCGAGGCTGCGGCCGGCGCCCTCGCCGGTGACGCTCAGCTCGCCGAGCTCGATGTCGGTCGTCTGCGCGGGCTGGGCCGAGGCGGAGGACGCGACCGAAATCGCGCATGTCGTCGACAGAAGAGCGACGATCAGAGCGCTGCGGCACCGACGTGCGGACGCGGACCGCAGGACGGACGGACAGTAATGAATCATCTTGCCGACCCTAGACGCGACACGAAACAGCAGAGACCCGCCGCGTGGACTTGCGCATCACGGCGGCGTGATCGGGTTATCGGTAAGTTCTCGCGGCAACACAATTTCTATCTTATGGAAACATTCCAGGGTAACTTCGAAACGTTCCAGGCTGGAACGGGGTGTCGGGCGGCGGCCAGCATCACGCCCCTAGGGGAACAGCCCGTTTCGGCACCGTTTCCATGGAGGAGACCAGCGGCACCGCGCCACAACTCACGATGAAAACCGAGCGGCCGTTGTGACCGATCGGTAACACCCCACGGTTGCGACGCCGCGAAGGATCGTGTCAGGCCGGGACCGTCATCCGGCTCGGATCGACCCAGGCGCCGAGCGTCTCGGTCCGGTCCTGTGACAGGATCTCGGGGGGCACGTCGGAGACCGGCACCGCTTCGGGGCGTTCGGCGCCGAAGGCCGCGAGCGCCGCGCGGGTCTCCGGATCGTGGCAGGCGCGGTCGAACGCGGCGCGGTCGAGGCAGGCGAGGCGCCCCGCCTCGAAACGGGCATAGACCCGGCCCGAGCCGGCCTCGGCGAAGCGGACCGAGCGCAGCCGCCGGGCGCATTGGCGCAGGAAGCCGGTGTTCCGTTCCGGCGCCAGGGCTGCGGCGTCGGGATAGACCTCCGCCGGCGAGAGCGCGTCGATGTTGATCTTGGTGTAGCGCGCGATGTCGATGAGGCAGCCGGCATCGAGCACGGTGAGGTCGCCGTTCTCGCCGAAGGCGACCGTGCGCGGGCGCTCGCCCTGCGGCACGCTGTTGTCGAGGAACTCGTAATGCACCTGCTTGTCGGCCTTGGCCGCCCAGGTGAAGAACAGCTCCGGCATCCCGGTGAACGCCTCGACGTTGTGGGCGAGAAGATCGTCCACCGCCTTGTAGCGGCCGAAGATCCGCCCGCGGATCCAGGCGCGCTCGACGGTGGCGTCCGGTGGCGTGATCATGAACAGCATGAAGACGCGGTGGCCGAAGCGGGTCAGCAATTGGCTGCCGTCCTGCGTGCGCGAATCGGCGTTGAAGCTGTCGAACCGGAACCGGTCGATCAGCAGATGCGACATCCGCCCCTCGCGGGCCTTGCGCGCCATGTAACGATCGAGCTTGCGGTCGACGATCTCGACCTCGTGGCCCGTGAGCGTGCCGGCATAGCCGATCGCATCGCCGATCGAATCGTAGTCGAGCAGGAACTTGCGCCAGATGTCGGGGGTGATCACCGCGAAATCCGACCAGGATTCGCCGAGCCGCCGGGCCAGCGCCCGCTGGAGCGGACGCATCGTGCTCTTGCCCGAGGCGGAGGCGCCCTTGACGTTCATCACGATCGGCGCGGCCTGGGCACGGACCGGAACGTAGCCCTCCCGCGCCACGGCCTCGGCGAACCACGGCTCGATCAGGCAGCCGATCCGGCGGCTGCCCTCGTCGTTGGCGACGAGCGTCGTCGCGAGGTTCGCAAGCAGGGCGCGGTCGCCGACGAGCTTGCCGCGATGCCGGACGATCCCCGACGCGACCTTGTGCAGGGCGGCGCTCGCCGCAAGCTCGAGCGCGTTTTCGCTGGCCGCGGCGCGGACGCACCATGCGGCGCAATGGGCGAGCGCGCGCTCCTCCGGGGATCGCGCGTCGTCGGCGACGGGGGCCGGCGGCGCCGCGAGGCCGAGCACGTGCCGCCAGGTTCTCGGCGGAGGGGGCGGCGGCGCGGGCGGCGCGAAAGCCGCGTCGAGTTCCGCGGCGATCCGGGCGCGCGCCTCGTCCGCCACGGCGCGAAGGGTCTCGGCGATCCGGTCCGCATGCGGCGCGATCGCGGTCGCGAGGATGTGGGCGACGATCGCGCGGAAGTTGACGCCGAGATCGCCGTAGGTCTCGCCGACGGGGACCGAGAGGTCGGCCATCACCCGGATCAGCAGCTCGTGCACGACGAGGCGATCCGGCCGGAAGGCGACGATCTCCGGCATCGGCAGGCCCGAGAAGGCGGAAAGCTCCATCGCCTCGGCGAGGGGCGTCGCGACGTTCTCGGGGCGGTACAGGGTCGTCAGCGGCAGGAAGCGCCGCGGCAGCGTCGATTCGATGCCGGGGTTCCACGGCCCGCGCCCGACGAGGCCGTCGTCCGGCAGGGCGTAGCCGGCCGGTGCCGCCGAAGCGCTCATCGCATCACGACGCAGGTCCGGCTCAGGCCGCCTCGGCCGGGGCCCGGAACAGGCTGGCGCAGCCGGAGCCGCGATGCATGCTCAGGATCGAGGCCCGGTCGATCTCGGGATGCGCCGCGAGCACGTGCCGGACGCAGTCCACGACCTTCTCGTACTGTGCCGCCTCGTAGTTCCGCTCGAGCGGGCTCACGGCGATGTAGGTCTCGACCACCAGCACGCGCTCGGCGCGCTCCTGCGTGACCTCGACGGCGATCCAGGACGACTTGATGAGGCGGGAACTCGAAAGCATGGGCGTACCTCCGTTGGTCTTCGCTCGTTGATCGAGCGTCGTTTGACCGGGAGGATGAACCCGTATCCTGCCCGTGCCAAGTGCCTTGCCGGAAAGACAGGTGGGCGGCCGCGAACGTCGTCGGCCCGCGCGATGAATGCTGCGACGAGGGCCGCCAGATCAATCGAGCTCGCCGGCGGCCGAGATCGCCTGATCGAAGCCCGCCTGATCGCCGAGCCATACGATCATCGACAACACGAGACCGAGGCCGACGAGGTAGAGGATCGCGAACGCATCCCCGTTGCCCCGGCGCGTCGACAGCGCCAGCCAGGCGAACGGGAGCGATTGGATCGCCAAGGCGGCGGGAACATTCATCGTGTCGATCCGTCGGACGACGCAAGATGCCCTGCGCCGCCTGCGCCGACAACAACAATCGGCCCGCGTGAATGCGGAATTCGATCGGATTCAGGATCGACATCTTGCGGTTGCACAAGTCGAGGCGGATCGTAAATTTGGTCGGCTCGCCCGATCGGTGGGCCCAGCATAGCGGAAATCGGGGCAACCGACGCCTTCGTTTGGCATATTGCATGCCATTCCATCTTCGGTCATCTTGCCGGCAACGGTCGACAAGGCCGACGTCGAGCAAGGCAACAGGGATGGAGCGTCGCAATGCCCCTCGGGCGTGATGAGGGCCTTCGGGCAGCCGCGGCCGGACCTGCGCGCTCGGACGCCCCGCACCGGGTCGGCGCATGCGTGACCCTGCGGCAAGCCGGGCTTGGCCGGCACCGGACTTTTATTGACTTGACGATGCGCGAGCGCACCCGCCAGGCATGAGGCCTGACGGGATCGCGGCGCGACACCTTCGAAGCCGGGCGGCATCGCCGGCATCCCGATCCACCGGACTCGAGAAGATCAGAGACAGACCATGAGCAAGGCCCTGGAAGGCGTCAAAATCCTGGACTTCACCCACGTCCAGTCCGGCCCGACCTGCACGCAGCTGCTCGCGTGGTTCGGCGCCGACGTGATCAAGGTCGAGCGTCCCGGCGCCGGCGACGCGACCCGCGCCCAGCTCCAGGACCTGCCCGACGTGGACAGCCTGTATTTCACCATGCTGAACCACAACAAGCGCTCGATCACGCTCGATTCGAAGACGCCGAAGGGCAAGGAGGTGCTCTGGCGCCTGGTGAAGGAGTGCGACGTGCTCGTCGAGAACTTCGCCCCCGGCGCGCTCGCCCGCATGGGCCTGACCTGGGAGAAGATCCACGAGGCCAACCCGCGCATGATCCTCGCCTCGGTCAAGGGCTTCGGGCCCGGCCGCTACGAGGAATGCAAGGTCTACGAGAACGTCGCGCAATGCGCCGGCGGCTCGGCCTCCACCACCGGCTTCCGCGACGGCATCCCGATGGTGACCGGCGCCCAGATCGGCGATTCCGGCACCGGCCTGCATCTCGCGCTGGGCATCGTCACCGCCCTGTTCCACCGAACGGTCACCGGGCTCGGGCAGAAGGTCGACTGCGCGATGCAGGACAGCGTGCTCAACCTCTGCCGGGTCAAGCTGCGCGACCAGCAGCGCCTCGATCACGGCCCGCTCACCGAGTACAGCCAGTTCGGCGAGGGCATCCCGTTCGGCGACTCGACCCCGCGCGCCGGCAACGATTCCGGCGGCGGCCAGCCCGGCCGCATCCTCAAGTGCAAGGGCTGGGAGCACGATCCCAACGCGTACCTGTACTTCATCACCCAGGCCGCGGTCTGGGCGCCGATCTGCGACATCATCGGAGAGCCGGGCTGGAAGACCGATCCGGGCTACGCCACGCCCAAGGCGCGGCTGCCGCACCTGAACGAGATCTTCACGCGCATCGAAGCCTGGACGATGAAGCACGACAAGTTCGAGGCGATGGACATCCTCAACGAGTACGACATCCCCTGCGGCCCGATCCTGTCGATGAAGGAGATCGCCGCCGACGAGTCGCTGCGCAAGACCGGCACGATCGTCGAGGTCGAGCACCCGACGCGCGGCACCTACCTGACCGTCGGAAACCCGATCAAGCTGTCGGCGAGCCCGAGCGAGGTGACGCGCTCGCCGCTGCTGGGCGAGCACACTGACGAGATCCTGCGCAGCGTCCTCAAGTACACCGATGCCGAGGTCGACGAGATCGCCCATTCCGGCGCCGTCGGCCGGATCGAGAAGATCGCGGCGGAGTAGGCCCGCGGATCGCATCCGACCATCGCGGCGGAAGCGGGCCAACCCGCCTCCGCCCGTCATCCCCGAGGCTGCGTCGCAGAGCCCGGGTTGACGGCGAGCATCCCGGGGCGGCCGAGGTCGCCCGTGCATTCGGCATCCTCCTGGACGAACGGGTCGAGGCGGACCATCCCACCGAAACGACGAGGATCCCATGCGCATCGCCTTCATCGGTCAGCAGGATTTCGGCAAGGCGGTGCTGGAGGCCTTCCTGAAGCGCGGCGACACGGTGGCCGGCGTGTTCTGCGCGCCCGAGAAGGAGGGCGCCAAGCCCGACGTGCTCAAGACCGCGGCGCTCGAGCAGGGGCTGCAGGTGTTCCAGTTCCCGAGCCTGAAGAGCGCCGAGGCGGAGGCCGCGATGCGCGGGCTCGACGCGGAGATCGGCGTCATGGCCTACGTGCTGCAGTTCGCGCCGCAGGACTTCGTCACCATCCCGAAGCACGGCACGATCCAGTACCATCCCTCGCTGCTGCCGCGGTATCGCGGGCCGTCCTCGATAAACTGGCCGATCGCGAAGGGCGACACGAAGACCGGGCTGACGATCTTCCGCCCGACCGACGGCCTCGACGAGGGCCCGATCCTCCTGCAGAAGACCTGCGACATCGGCGCCGACGACACCCTCGGCGACGTCTACTTCAACAGCCTTTTCCCGATGGGCGTCGCGGCGATGCTGGAGGCGGCCGACCTCGTCGTCGCCGGCCGGCACATCGAGATCGACCAGGACGAGGACGCCGCCAGCTACGAGGGCTGGTTCCGCGCCCGCGAGGCGGCGATCAACTGGGGCGCCCACGCCAACCAGATCTACGACCTGATCCGCGCCGCCAACCCCGCGCCCGGCGCCTGGACCACGGTGAACGGCGCCAAGCTGCAGATCTTCGATGCCCGCCTGCACCCGGTGCGGACGCTCGGCGGCGTGAAGGGCAAGGTCGGCGAGGTGATCGCGATCGGCGACGACTCGATCCGCGTCACCGCGCAGGGCGGCCAGATCGAGATCTTCAAGGTGAAGCCCGAGGGCGGCAAGAAGGTCTCGGCGGTGGAGTTCGCGCAAGGCGGCGGCGTGAGCGTCGGCACGATCCTGGGCGGCTGAGCCTCGGAACGAGGACCCGAGCGCGCTGGCGATCGGCCGACGCGTCGATCGCGTCAGGCCGTCGGCCGAGGCCCGTAGCTCCTGAACTTCTCGATGTTGCGCGCGATCTCGTCGTCGGGCAGCACCACCGGCGTGCCGACCTGCAGCGCGATCGCGTATTGCCGACAAAGGGTCTCGATCTCGACCGCGAGCCACAACGCCTTGGCGAGGTCGGGGCCGGTGGCGATCATGCCGTGGTTGGCGAGCAGGCAGCCGTTGCGGTCCTCCAGCGCTTCGAGCGCCAGGCGCGAGAGCTCCTCGGTGCCGAAGGTGGCGTAGCCCGAGCAGCGGATCGTCGGGCCGCCCACGGCCGCGATCATGTAATGCACCGCCGGGATCGTCTGGCGGCACATGGCGAAGGCGGTGCCGTGGTCGGGATGCGCGTGCACCACCGCGTTCACCGCCGGCTTGTCCTGCAGGATGTCGCGATGGAAGCGCCATTCCGAGGACGGGCTCAGGGGATGGTTGAAGCTGCCGTCCATGCGGAGGAAGACCACGTCCTCCGGGGCCATCCGCCCGCTCGGGATGCCCGACGGCGTGATCAGCAGGCCGTCGCGCCAGCGCAGCGAGACGTTGCCCGAGGTTCCGCGGTTGAGGCCCTGCGCATCGAGGCCGCGCGCGGCCTCCACCACCGACGCCCGCGTCCTGGTCTCGTCGGCGTCCATCCGCAATCCTCCGGTTCCCCTCCCCCCGATATGCGCGAAGGCCCGGCACCGTAAAGACGGTGCCGGGCCTCGTCGCGTTCGGACCTGTCGGTGGGGTGGTGCCCTCAGGCGGCCACGACCCCGCGGGTGGTGGTGGCCTCGGGCGCGGCGAGCATCGCGTTGGCGACCACGCGCTTGCGCCAGGGCTTCAGCACCGCGATCGCGAGGATCGAGGCCAGGATGTTGGCGCCGGCGGCCATCAGGAACACGCCGTCCCAGCTGCCGGAGCTCTGCTGCAGGTAGTTCGCCGCCGGCACCAGCAGGGCCGCCGTGCCCTTGGCGGTATAGAGCAGGCCGGCATTGGTTGCCGCGAACTTCGAGCCGAAGGTGTCGGTGCAGGTCGAGGGGAAGAGCGAGTAGATCTCGCCCCAGGCGAAGAACACGAAGCCCGAGAGCAGCACGAACCACAGCGGATCGTGGCCCCAGAGGTAGAGCATGTAGATGCCGAACCCTTCCATTGCGAAGGCGATGAACATCGTGTTCTCGCGGCCGATCTTGTCCGAGACCCAGCCGAAGAACGGCCGCGTCAGCCCGTTGAGCACCCGGTCGATGGTCGCGGCGAAGGTGATCGCCACCATGGTCACGCCGAGGATCGTCACCGGGATCTTGTCGACGCCGATGTCGGCGGCGATCGGCTTCAGGTTGGCGGTGATCATCAGGCCGCCGGCGCCGACGATGACGAACATGAAGTACATCAGCCAGAAGATCGGCTGCCTCGCGACCTCGCCGGGCGCGTAGTTGCGCCGGGTCTGGATCACGTTGGCGTTCACGGCGGCCTCCGGCACCTGGCCCTTCTTCGGCGAGACCAGGAAGAACGCCAGCAGGCAGACGACGAGGCCCTGGCCGAGGCCGAACCACAGGAAGGCGGCCTGGAAACCGTTCTCGGCGATCATCCACTGGATCGGGGCGACGGTGAAGGCCGAGCCGGCGCCGAAGCCCGCGGCGGTGATGCCCGCGGCCAGGCCCCGCTTGTCCGGGAACCACTTGAGCGCGCTGCCGACGCAGGTGCCGTAGACCGCGCCCGCGCCGATGCCGGCGATGACCTGGCCGAGATAGAACATGTTGAGCGAGGTGGCGTAGGAGTTGATCACCCAGCCGATCCCGCAGAGCAGGCCGCCGAACAGCACGACCACGCGCGGGCCGTACTTGTCGACGAACCAGCCCTCGACCGGCACCAGCCAGGTCTCGAACAGCACGAACAGCGTGAACGCCCACTGGATGGCGGCGCGGTCGAAGCCGAACTTCTTCTGGATGTCGGGCACGAAGAACGTCCAGCCGTACTGGAGGTTCGCGATCATCACCATGCAGATCACGCCCAGCGCGAGCTGCATCCATCGATATCCGTCAGACACCCGTCCGATCGCCGGCCGTTCTTCGTGCATCATGTCATCCTCCCAGAGGTCTCGCGTAAGGCCGGTTGTCCGGCACGTGGCGTGTCGTCTGCGTTGACCGCAGCGTCGTCGTGTGGCGGCCGGCGTCCGAGCCGGCCGTCAGACGGCGCGCCATGGAACGCCGACGCCCTTCAATCCTCGATGTCGTCGCGCGAACACCGTCGTTCACGCGCGAACCGCAATGTCGGCATGATCCTGATGCCGCGTTCCGGCTTCCGATGCAGCTTCAATTGCACGGCTCATCTCGGAAAAACTTTTGGCACCGCAACAAGAAAAAGTCAGCGCCTCAGCCGGCCGATCTCTGGTCTACGGTATGCCAGAAATATCGTGCGTCATCCTCGCGGAACCTGTCAACGAGAGTGGAATAAAAATACAGAAATTTCGCCGGGATT
The DNA here is from genome assembly GCF_022829325.1 of Methylobacterium sp. J-092. Classification (NCBI taxonomy): domain Bacteria; kingdom Pseudomonadati; phylum Pseudomonadota; class Alphaproteobacteria; order Hyphomicrobiales; family Methylobacteriaceae; genus Methylobacterium; species Methylobacterium sp. J-092. The sequence goes on from NZ_JAKSXU010000055.1 coordinate 56,601, forward strand.
ACCGAGAAGGATCGGACGTGCACGCGGTCGGGCGGTGCTTTGACGATCCTGACGCCGAGCCGCCTTGGTCCCGCCCACGACGCGCCGAGCGGTGCCTGTGTGGAGCGCACGGGTGCCATCTAGGCTGGCGCCGAGGTTTGGGTTACTTCGGCGGTCGGTCGCGCGTCGAACACAAACCGAAGAACGCGGACCGACGGGTACGGCATGTCGAACTCCGAGTCGCTCAGCATCAAGCCGATCGTGGTCAGTTCGAGCCTGCGGACCTTGGCCTACGAGGCGTTGAAGACGTTCATCACCAACATGGACATCTACGGGCGCCCCGACGAGGTCCGTCTCGACGAGCGCAAGCTGTCGCAGGATCTGGGCGTCAGCCGGACGCCGGTGCGCGAGGCGCTGACGGTGCTGGAGCAGGAGGGCTTCGTCCGCTCCGAGGCCCGGCGCGGCGTGTTCGTGATCAAGAAGACCAAGAAAGAGATCGTCGGGATGATCCATGCCTGGGCGGCGCTCGAGAGCATGGCCGCCCGGCTCGCCTGCACCCGCGCCTCGGACGCCGAGCTGCGCTCGCTGCGCGAGGCCTTCCCCGAATTCTACGACGGCCGCCCGGCCGAGCACATCGACGAGTACTCCGACGCCAACATTCGCTTCCATCAGAAGATCATCTCGCTCGGGCAATGCGCGATGATCTCGGAGCTGTCGAGCAACCTGCTGATGCACGTGCGCGGCATCCGCAACACCGCCCTGCGCCAGGGCGACCGGGCGGAGAAGTCGATTCGCGAGCACGTCGCGATCATCGACGCGCTGGAAGCGCGCGACGTCGAGCTCGCCGAGCGGCTGGTTCGCGACCACGGCATCGGCCTCGCCGACCACGTCGACGCCTACGGCGCCTATCTCGACTGACCTCAAGGATCGTTCGGAAGCTCCGAGCCGGATCGGCGGAACATATCGGCCGAGCCTGAGCGCATGCGTGATTCGCATATTTGGCATGTGGCGTTTGGTATACCAGAATGCAGCGCAGCATGAGATCTATTGCGTCGCAACACGCAACCGGATCCCGCCATGCTGACCTCGTTCCTCGCCGTCTTCGCCGCCCTCGCCAGCGTGCAGGTGCTGCTCGTCGTGAAGCTCGCCGATTTCCTCACCGACGGCGCCGAGGCGCGCGGCGCCCGCGCGATCGCCGCCGACGTCCACGGCGCGACGGTCGCCTGAATCGACGACGGGCGCATCCCGTGCGCCGGCGACCTGCGCACTCTGCCCGCTTACGGACGAGGTGAACGCCGACGCCGAATCGGGCATTAGCGTGGCGTCGCCGAAATATCCGGAAACGGTTCACTCACGAAGTTCGGTTTATCGTCAACGAAGCGTTGACGACGACAACCGAGGATTTCCGGCATTGGCTCAGGGCGCCCAGTTCCCGGCCGCGGAGGACGCCTTCGTCCTCCTGATCACCGATCATGCCGACCTGCGGCGCCCGCTTGCGCGCGGGATCGATCTGGTGATGCCGTGCCGCACGGCGGCCGCCTGGCCGCTCGGCGGCGGACGCCCCGCCCTGGTGGTGCTCGATCTCGCACCGCCGATCGCCGACGCCATCCTCGCCGAGACCCCCTGGATCCCGACGCTGGTGCTGCGCCGCGGCGGCCCGCAGCGTCCCTCCTCCTCGCCGATCGTGAGAAGCCTGCCCGCGACGGCCGCGCGCGAGACGATCCTCGCCGGCGTCTTCGCGATGATCGAGGTCGGGGCGAACCGGACGCGGCGTCTCGAGGCGCGCAGCGCGGCCGCCACCGGGATCGTCACGGAGATCTTCGATTCGGCGGCGCTCGGAGCCGGGTTCCAGCAGGCCGAGATCGACCGCGGCACCGACCTCGTCCTCGCGGCGGTGTCCGAGGCCGGGATCGGCGACTGGCTCGCCACCGTCTGGCGGCACGATGCCGGCGTCTACCAGCATACGCTCGGCGTGGCCGGCTACGCCGCGGCGTTCGGCGCGCTGGTCGGCCTGTCGCGTGCCGACCAGCATCGCCTCACCAAGGCCGCGCTGCTGCACGACATCGGCAAGGCGCGCATCCCGGTCGAGATCCTGAACAAGCCCGGCCGGCTGACGCCGGAGGAGATGCGCCTGATGCGGCGGCACCCGGAGATCGGCGCCGGGCTGCTGGTCGCGCAGGGCGGTTTCGAGCCGGAGATCGTCGAGGTGGTGCGCCACCATCACGAGAAGATGGACGGCACCGGATATCCGGCCGGCCTGCAGGACGGCGCGATCACCGATCTCGTGCGCATCGTCGCGATCTGCGACGTGTTCTCGGCGCTGACGGAGCGCAGGACCTACCGCGATCCGATCGCGGCGCCCGAGGCGCTGGCGACGATGGACAGGATGAAGGGCCATCTCGACGGCGCGCTGATGCGGGCCTTCGCGCCCGTGGCGCTCGGCCGGGCGATGGCCGCCGCCTGATCAGGCCCGCCGGCGCCGCCGGCCGGCCCCGCCGCGCCGCCATCAGGGCGAAGACGACGCCGAGGCTTCCGACCACCGCGTACAGCGCGACGAACGCCCGCCCGATCCCGTCGGTGCCGAACACCCGGTCGTTCAGGAGGCCGAGCAGCGCCGGTCCCGCACCCAGAGCCACGAGGGTCACGAAGGCGATGAACACGCCACTGACCCGGCCCCGCAACGCGACCGGCGTCAGGAACTGGATGCCGGCCAACCCCGGGGGGCTGCAGAAGCCGAGGGCGACGACGAGGGCGGCGAACCCCGCCAGGGACGGCCCGAGGCCCGGCGCCAGAGCCATCGTCGCGGTGGCGGGGAGCGCGAAGAGGAGGCCGAGGCCCAGCATCAGCGGCGCGGCCCGCGGATTGGTGCGCCGGACCCGGTCGAGCACGATCCCGCCGACGACGTGCCCGATCGGTGCGGTGACCAGAACCACGAGACCGAGGACCAGGCCGCTCTCGGCCGGCGTGACGCCGTGGGTGCGCACGTAGAAGGTCGGCGCCCAAGCCGTCAGCGTCTGGCCCATCGGGATCGCGGCGGTCGCCGCCGCGGCATGCGGCAGGTAGGCGCCGCGCCGGCGGATCATCCATCCGACGACGCGCGACCATTTCGGGCGGGCGACCGGCACGACGGGCTGCGAAGGTTCGGCGATGCGCCAGATAAGGGCCAACAGCACGAGGTTCGGCAGGGCCGCCAGCACGAACAGGGCCTGCCAGGGTGCCAGCGTGCCGAACCCGGGGATCGCGATCCCGGCGCGTCCCGAGAGCCAGCCGAGGGTCGCGCCGCCGACGAGGAAGGCGAGACTTCGCCCGAGCGTCCCGCCGGCGGTCAGGAGCGAGATGCCGCGCCCGAGCTGCGCGCGCTCGATCCTGACCGCCAGGAGGGACAGGGCCGCCGGGGTGATCCCCGACTGCCCGAGCCCAAGGAGCAGGCGGCTCGCGAACAGCGCGGCGAAGGAACCGGACAGCCCGCAGGCGATCGTCGCGATCGTCCAGGTGACGAGGGATGCCAGCAGTACCAGCCGCCGGTGCCCGCGATCGGCGATCGCGCCGAACCCGGGCAGCGCCCCTGCGTAGAGCAGCGCGAAGGCGGAGCCCTGAAGCAGGCCGATCTCGGCGTCGCTCAGCATCAGGTCGTGCTTGAGCGGCGTAGCGATGACCGTGATCAGGAAGCGGTCGCTGAAGGCGAAGAGCTGCGTCGAGGCCAGGAGCAGCATCAGCGGCCGGCCCGAACGTCCTGCGCTGCGATCCGCGGTGGGCAAGGGGGCGGGCGAACGGACGGATCTGTGCGGGACGCCCGGATCAGTAGAGTTCACAAAGCCACGCGGCGAGCTGCGACCGGTCTTCGGCGATCCTCGCCCGGGAGGCGCGCGCCCGCTGCAGATCGGCACGGAACTGGCCCGGCGGTTGCCCGAATGCCGCGTGAAACGCGCGGTTGCAATGACTTTCGCTGCCGAAGCCGCAGGCGAAGGCCAGGGCCGCGATCGAGCGGGTCTCGGTCGGCCGCCTCAGGCAGGCGCGCAGGCTCTCGAGCCGCCGAAGCCGCAGGACGTTCGCGACGCCGCCCTCGCCCGAGAACGAGCGATACAGGATGCTGCGGGAGACGCCGATCCCGCGCGCGATCGTCTCGGCGTCGAGGGCCGGGTCCGACAGGCGCGCGGCGATGAAGGCCTCGGCGCGCTCGCGCCTGAGACGCATCGACTGCTCGTCCATGTCCGCGTCGAGGCCGGCGACCGACCGGTCGCCCAGCGCCCCCGCCAACAGCATCGCGAGCGCACGCCCCGCCCCGGCCGCGGCCTGCGGGTCGACCGCGGCACCCCTGCGCGCGAGCGAGACCATCAGGTCCGCGAGCAATCCGGCGGATGCTTCCGGAAGCACCGCGCGGTGGAAGGCACGGAACGCACGCAGCGGACCCTCGACCTGATCGCGCGCGAGCGCGATGGTGACGACATGCGCGTGCTCGGCCCGGCTCGATTGCGGTCGCGTCGTATCGAACAGCAGGATCTCGCCCGGCGCGACCCGCCCCTCGTCGCCGGGCACACCGCCCCACAGCGTGCCGGCGAGCAGGAGATGGAGGTTGACGTGATCGAAGCCGTCGCGGCGCACCCGCGTCGCGTCGCGGCTGTGCACCAAGCCGTGCAGGAACCGATCGAACACCACCATGCGCGGGAAGCGATGGGCCTGGAAGCGGGCGTAGAACCGCTCGCCCGCCAAGGCCACGTTGGAGCCGTGGGCATACAGATCGTGATAGGCGCCGAACCCGTCGGGGGCGTCAGGCTCCTGCGCAGCGAAGGTGAAGGATTGCAGCGTCACGGTTCGGCCGGCGATGACGTTCGACGCGCGGGCCGACTCCTTGTTCATTATTCATCGTGCGAAGGCGCATGCAAGCTGCGGCCGAGCCGCGGCCATGCGGGAACGAGAATTGATCGTCCCCGATCGACAGCGCCGAATACCGGGTGATCGCGTCCGTCACGGGCCGGCAAGGTGCCGAGCCGCCCGCGTCGCGCCGGCGCCGGCCTGCGGGACTCCAGGCAGGCTGAGCCCCGGGGTGCGTTGGATCGGCGCATCGACGGCCACCGTCACGGTGCTAGCGTCGTCGCCGCGCGCCGTAGGGCAGCGGCTCTCGGAGGATCGCGATGACCGGCGTGTTCTTTCTGTACTTCACCGCGTGCATGGCGAGCGCTCCCGAGACCTGCGAGGCGCGCCGCATGCCGCTCGACGTCGCCACGCCGCGCGCCTGCCAGCACGTCGCGCAACCGCAGCTCGCCCGCTGGGTCGGCGAGCATCCGGAATACCGGATCACCGGCTGGCGCTGCGGGGCGCCGCTGCGCGATCCCGGCACACGGATCTGAGGCTGGGCGTGGCGTCGCGGGCACAGGCGTCCGCCCTTGCGTCGTGCGGGCGTCCGCGCGCCCCGGTTTCGCCGCATCGGCCGGGCCAAGGCGACGGCCCGTCCCGCCAGCGAACCCTTTTCCGATGACCAACCGCGCCAGCCGCCACCGCAACGCCTTCGCCGGCCTGGGCCTCCTCGCCCTCGCGCTCTCCGCCTGCGGGACGCCGACGATCCTCGAGAGTCCGGGCCCGGTGAGCCCCGTGATCCTCGACGAGACCGCTGCCGCCGCCGCGATCTCGCGCTACCGGGCGCAGCACGGGCTCGGACCGGTGACGGTCGACGCGGGGCTGGTCACGGCGGCGGCGTTCCAGGCCGGCAACAACGCCCGCACCGGCCAGCTCAGCCACGAGGCCGGCGGCAGCTTCACGTCGCGGATGGCGTCGGCCGGGCTCGGCCGCACCTGGTCGGCCGAGAACCTCAGCGCCGGCTCCGAGACCTTCGATCAGGTGCTGGCCCGCTGGAAGGCCTCGCCCGAGCACAACAAGAACATGCTGATCCCGCAGATCCGCCGGATCGGCATCGCCCGCGTCGACGCGCCCGGCACCCGCTACAAGCGCTTCTGGGCGCTCGTGATGGCCGGCGGCTGAGGCCGGATCACTCGCTCGTGTTCGGCTCGACGACGTTGCCGGTGCCGCCGTCGGCATCGTCGCGGCTGCTGCCGAACGGGTAGCCGGCATCCTGGCCGCAATAGAGCCGCCATCCGCCGCGGGAATTGACGACGATCGCCGTCGACCCGAACAGGCCGCCGCCGCCGGTGAAGACGTTGCCGGTGATCACGTTGTCCGACGGGCTCTGGTGGCGGACCGTGCCGCCCTCCCCGCAATTGCGGTAGAGCCGCACGCCGCCCTGCCCGTGCTGGGCGATGCGGTTTCCGGTGATGCGGTTGCGCGCCGAGCCGTCGACGGCGATGGCCTCGCGCCCGATCGCGACGTCGATGGTGTTGTCGGCGATCACATTGTCCGCGCTCTCGGCGTCGAGGTAGATCGCGTCCGCGCCCGAGTTCCCGTTCAGGGTCGATCCCTGGAGGGTGAAACGGGTGACCCCGGGGGCGAGGTAGATCGGGATGTGCCCGAGCGCGGTGATCGTCGAATCGCGGATCGCGACCTCTGTCGGCGCGGCGGCCTGTGCCCGCTCGGTATGGCCGAGGCTGTGCGAGGACGCCTTTACCGCGAGCCCCTGGCCGTTGAGGCCCATGCCCCAGACGCGAATGTGGCCAAGGATGCGGCAGTTGCGCAGGGTCACGCCGCTCGGCCGCGACCAGATCCCCCCCGCTCCGGTCGGCGCGCGCGAGCGGATCTCGACCGCGAGCTCCGCGAGCGTCGGCGCCGGCTCGGCCCGGCCGATCGTCGCGCCGCCGCAGTCGATCTCCGTGCCCGAGGCCTCCGCCCCCTCGATCACGACCCGGCGCAGGACGTGGTCGCCGGGGCTCAAGCCGATCGAACACGCGAGGCTGACGGTCTCGTCGCCGGGGCTCGGAGGCGACAGCAGGCGGGCGCGCGTCGCGGCATCGCAGGGCCGGGCGGATGCAGGTTCGACGAGGGCGGGCGGGGCCGGCGGCAGGCTGACGATCATCGCCGGGAGATGACGGGCGACGACGGCATTTTCAGGATAAGGCCGCGCAGGTCCGAGATGCCGGCCCCGGCGGTTCCGCTCGCGGGCGAAGGGTTCTAGACCTCCGGTGCGCCGAGGTCCGATCCGGCGCTGGAGCCGAAGGTTGGCAGACCCCGTCCCGAGCATGCCGAAGCAGACCGCGAAGCGGACGGTCGTGCGCCTGCGCCGCCGCCGGGTCGCGGGCGGGCGCGGAAGCCTCGGCCGGCCCGGCTCCGACCTGACGCGGCTGCCGGTGGCCCTCGACCCGCGGGGCCTGAGCCTCGTCGAGGGCGTGCGCGCGGCCTTCGCCTTCGCGATCGTGCTGCTGGCCAACGAATGGATCCAGTGGCCGCCGCTCCTGACGATGGCGCTCGCGGCCAACCTCACCTGCTTCTGCGACACCGGCGGCCCGATCCGCATCCGCCTGCGCGTGCTCACCGCCTTCTCGGTGCTCGGCGCCGTGATCTGGGGCGTGTTCGGGCTGGTCCAGCCCTTCGGCCCGCTCGTGGTCGTGCCGGCCGCCTGCGCGGTGATCTTCGCCTGCGCCTACGCCCGCGTCTGGAGCGTGCAGGCCCAGGCCGCGGGCAACGTGCTCGTGGTGGTGCTCTGCATCGCCATGGACCGGCCCTTGAGCCCGCAGGAAGCCGCGATCATCGCCGCGATGTTCCTCGCGGGCGGGCTGTGGGCGACCGTGCTGGCGCTGGTGCTGTGGCGGCTGCACCCCTACCGCGCGGCCCATCGCGCCATCGCCGAGGTCTGGCACGCGCTCGCGCGGCTGACCGGCGATCTCGAGAAGCTCGCGGCCGCGCCCGAGACGGTGGCCGCCGCCTTCGACGGCCATGCCCGCGCCCACCGCCGCGGCGTCCGCGCCGGCATCGAATCCGCACGTGCGCTCCTCCTCGACCTCGCGCGCTCCCGCGAGCGCGTCTCCGAGCGCACGGCGCAGGCGCTGCTGCGCCTGGAGACGGCCGAGCAGCTGTTCTCCGGCCTGATCGGCATCGCCGAGCTGATCGAGAGCGCGCCCGAGCCGCACCGGCGCGCCGCCGCCAAGCTGTTCCTGCGGCGCCTGCGCCCGCTGCTGATCGCCATCGCCCGGGCGATCCGCGACGACGTCGACCTCGACCTGCCGCGCCTGGAGCCGGCGATCGCCCGCGCCACGGAAGGGCTGGAGGCGACGCCGATCCTCGCGCGCCTGGCCGAGCGCATCATCGAGCGCGTCCGGATCGGGGCCAAGCTCTCGACGCCGGAGGGCTACCGCCCCGGCGGGGCGCTCTCCGACGGCGGCAGCCTCGACTGGCGCACGCGGTTCTTCGGGCCGCTGCGCACCAACTTCACCCTCGCCTCGGCCAACCTCCGCCACGCGGTGCGCGCCAGCGCGGTCTGCGCCCCGGCGCTCGCGGCGACGCTGATCTGGGCCGGCCCGTTCTCGCATTGGCTGGTGATGACCGTGGTCCTCACCATACAGCCGTTCTACTCGGCGACGTGGCAGCGGGCGCTGGAGCGGATCGGCGGCACCGTGCTCGGCGGCCTCGTCGGCGCGCTGCTGGCGCAGGTGGCGACGACGCCGCTGATGCAGATCGCGCTGATCCTGCCGTTGAGCATCGTCGGCTTCGCCGCGCGGCAGGTCAGCTACGGCGTCTTCGTCGCCTGCCTGACCCCGCTGATCGTGCTGCTGATCGAGGTGATCACGCCCGGCCATTCCTCCTGGGAGGTGGTCGGCATGCGTGCGCTGTTCACCATCCTCGGCGGGCTGATCGCCGTGGTCAGCTGCCTGCTGCTGTGGCCGATCTGGGAGCCGGACCAAGTCCGCAAGGAACTGCGCCGCGCGCTCGCGAGCCATGCCGCCTTCGCGGAAGCCGCCTTCGCGGAGACGCCGCTTTCGGAGCGCGAGGCGAAGCTCTCGACCTGTGCCCGGAGCGCCGGCCTCGCGCTCAACGACCTCGAAGCCGCCCTGTCGCGCGCCCTGCAGCAGCCGCGCGCCGGTCACCACCCGGAGGTCGAGGCGGCGATGGTCGCCGACGCCACGCTCCGGCGGATCAGCGCCCGCCTCACCGTGCTCCGCCATGCCGGCGCGCCGGCGGGCGCGGAGGACGGCCCGTGGAAGGCCTGGATCGCGGCGACGCTCGCGGCGCTGGCCGAGCACCGCTATCCGTTGCCGGACCGCCCCGATGAGGCGCGCAGCCCGCAGCTACAGCGCCTCGTCGCCCAGGTCGACCTGCTCACCGGCACCCTGCGGCCGGGGCAGGTGCGGGAGACGCCGGTGGGCGCGGCCGCATGACCCGCACCCGACCGGCTCAGTTCAGCGCCTGCGGCTCGGCCTCCTGAAGGAAGGCTGCGACCTCGCGGAAGAACTGCATGCGGTTCTTCTCCATCATCACCGTATGCGTGCCCTCGCCGAGCTCGACGAAGCGCTTGTAGGGGGCGTTCGTCAGCTGGGTGAAGTATTCCTGCGCCTGGTAGCTCGGCAGGTCGGCGTCCCATTCCGCGTGGATGATCAGGGTCGGGACGCGAATCTCGCCCGGATCGTAGAGCGGCTTTCCCGCCTGCCAGTAGGCCTGCGAGTCGGCGACGACGCCGTTCGGCGCGCGCAGCACCGGCGGCGACGAGGCCGCGCCGGCCGCGTCGGTGGCCCAGGTCGCATCCGCCCATTGCTCGAACCAGCCCGCCGGGATCAGGTCGGCGCGCTTGTCCCCGGCGACGCCCTTGAGCCAGCGGTCCCGGGCGCTGTCGCGGGTGACGGTGCGGTAGGCGCCGAGCGGCCCGGAGGTGCCGAGGTTCGGCGGCGCCTTGGCGATCCATTGCGGCGCGTAGAGCACGAGGCGGTTGACCCGGTCGTTGTGGGTCGTGGTGTAGAGCCCCATGGTCGAGGTGCCCCAGGACCATCCCATCAGGTCGAGTTTTTCGACGCCGCGCCGCTTCAAGATGAAGTCGACGGCGACGCCCACGGCCTTCGCCGCGTCGGCGGTGCGCATGAAGGGCGGGTTGTCCGCGGCCGGCCGGTCCATCTGCTTCGGGCGGCTCGAGAACCCGTAGCCGGGCAGGTCCACGAGGTAGACGTCGAAGCCGAGCCCGGCCAGGTAGTCCATCATCGACAGGCCGGCGAGCGGCAGGTCGAACGCCGTCGAGGCCGGGTAGGTCGCCCCGTGGACGTAGAGCAGGATCCGGTCGGCGGCGAAGCGCGCCTGCCCCGCCGGGTGCTTGTTGCGGACGTAGAGCTCGATCCCGTCCTCGCCCGTCGGCACGCGGAACTCCTCGCGCACGATGGCGGGTGCCGCCGGCTCGCGCGCCAAGGCCGGCGTCGCCGCCAGACCGAGGCCGAGGGCGGCGAGGCCGCGGAAGACGTCCCGGCGCGGCACGGCGCCGAGGTCCGGGTCCGCCGCGTTTCGGCCTTCGGCCGGCGGTTTCTGCTTCGATGGTGCGGGCATCGTTCTCTCCCATGCGGATCTGGCGTCCGATGCAGGAGATGAATCATTCCCGCGGCGCCCAGGCAACGGAGATCGCAGCGCAGCGCGGACGATCATCGGCGATCGTCGCCCGACGATCGGCCATCCCTATCGCGCTCACGGAAAAAACACGCTGCCGCGTCCGCGCGCATCGCGCCGTTTCCCGTATATCGGCGCGGGACATCGAGAGCGGACACGACCTTTGGAAGACGCGTTGATCCGGTGGCTGCAGTCCACCGCACATCTGAGGGCCGACGTCGCGGCCGTGATCGGCACCGTGCTGGCGCTCGGCGTCACCCTGCACGCGCTGCTGCGCAAGCGCCGGGTCAGCGTCGCGGTCGGCTGGATCGGGCTCGCCTGGCTGTCGCCGGTGTTCGGGACGTCCCTGTACCTGCTGTTCGGGATCAACCGGGTCGAGCGCCGCGCGCGCAAGTTCCAGTCGAAGCCCTCCGCGGCGCCCGGCGCGCCGAGCACCGAGGACGCCATCGTCCCCGAGGTGATGTGGCCGCTGGACAGGGCGGTGCGCCGCATCTCCGGCCTGCCGGCGCTGGCCGGCAACACGATCCGCCTGTTCCGCAACGGCGATGCGGCCTATCCGGCGATGCTGGCGGCGATCGGCGCGGCGCGAACCAGCATCGCCCTGTCCAGCTACATCTTCCGCGACGATCCCACCGGACGGACCTTCTGCGCGGCGTTGAAGGAAGCGCAGGACCGCGGCGTCGCGGTGCGGGTGATCATCGACGGCATCGGCGGCGGCTACTTCCGCGCCGCGGCCTTCCGGCGCCTGCGGGCCGCGGGCGTGCCGGCCGCCCTGTTCATGCATTCGGGCCTGCCCTGGCGCATGCCGTTCCTGAACCTGCGCACCCACAAGAAGCTGCTGATCCTCGACGGGCGCGAGGCCTTCACCGGCGGCCTCAACATCTCGCAGCCGAACCGCCTGCGGACGCGCCCGGACCACCCGATCCGCGACACCCATTTCCACGTCGCCGGCCCGGTGGTCGAGCAGCTGATGCTGGCCTTCTCGGCCGATTGGGCCTTCGCCGACGGCGGTGCGCTCGAAGGGCCGGACTGGTTCCCCGACCTCCAACCGGTCGGGCAATCGATCGCGCGGGTCGTCGTCTCCGGGCCCGACGCGGACGTCGAGAAGATCGAGTTCGTGATCCTGCAGGCGCTGGCCTGCGCGCGCAGCTCGGTCCGCGTCGTCACCCCCTACTTCCTGCCGGACGAGGTGGTGATGAACGCCCTCATCCTCGCCAGCCAGCGCGGGATCACGGTGGACATCGTCATCCCGCGGATCAGCGACCATCACTTCATCGATTGGGCGACGCGGGCGCACATCGCGCCGCTGCTGCGCAACGGCGTGCGGATCTGGCTCGACGAGCCGCCCTTCGACCATTCCAAGGCGACGGTGGTGGACGGGGCCTGGTGCTTCGTCGGCAGCGCGAACTGGGACATGCGCAGCTTCCGGCTGAACTTCGAGCTCAACGTCGAGATCCACGACGCGGATCTCGCCGCGCAGCTCGAGAGCTTCATCCGCGCCAAGATGGAGACGCCGTTGACCCTGGACGCGATCAACGCGCGGGTCTTACCCGTCCGTTTGCGCGACGCAGGCGTGCGACTGCTGCTGCCATACCTCTGAAGCGCAGGCGCGGCGCCTCGCCGGGCGGGGCCGGGCTGAGATGGACGACGATCGGGCGGTGGTCTGAGGGCCCGCGCGGCAGCACCGCGTGCTCGCGGCAGACGAGGCCGCGCACCAGGCAGCGGTCGAGGCGCAGCGGCACCATCTCGACCATCGCGTGCGTCGGCCGGCGCGGGCCGACGTCGCGGAATCCCGGCACCAGCGCCGGCCCGACGATGTTGTAGTCGCCGAGGATCGCCGAGCGCTCCGGCAGCATCCCGACGATCCGGCGCAGCTGGCGCCGGTTCAGCATCTGGCCGTGCGACAGGTGCACGTTGGCCACGCCGAAATCGCCGAAATCGAGCACCTGGCAGACCCGGTGTACGACCGCGCCGGACGGCAGCTTGACGACGGTCGGCGTCTTCGCCCACGGGGTCGGGCACCACATCGCCAAGCCGTGGATGCGCCCCGGCAGCGGCACCCAGGCATAGGATCCGCCGACGCGGTCGGTGATCCCGGCGATCTCGCGGGTCGCCTCCTGCATCAGCAGCAGGTCCGGCCGTTCCTGCTCGATCAGGGCGACGACGTCCTCGACCGCCGCGCCCGTGCGCCGCAGCAGGTTCCAGCTGACGACCTTGCGCGACACCGCCGCGGCATCCGCCTGGCGGATCGGCGCCGGCGCGACCGAGTCGAGGCCGAGGGACGCCGGGGAAACCTGGATCGTTGCCATGCGGGCCGTTCGTGCTCCTGACGGCGCTCGCCTGACAGCCCCGGGCAGGCGCGAGACCGGGACGGGGTGCGGGGGTATCACGCCCGCGTCCCAACGCGCGACCGATGATCCCGTTGCCCTGTTGACGCAACCACCCTCGACCCTTGAGCCTCGCGGCGCGAGCGCCCAGAACCCATCTCGATCCGTTCGGACCTGCCGCGGGGCAGCGCTCCGGATCCCGAGGACCCAGATCACGGGGACCATGACGCGTTTCACGTTCATCCACGCCGCCGACCTGCATCTCGGCAGCCCGCTCGCCGGGCTCTCGGCGCGGAACGCCGAGATCGCCCAGCGCTTCGCCTCCGCCGGCAGGCGCGCGTTCGAGGACCTGGTCGGCCATGCGATCGAGGCGCGCGTCGCGTTCCTGATCGTCGCCGGCGACGTCTACGACGGCGACTGGGCCGACCACTCGATCGGCCTGTTCTTCGCCCGCCAGGTCGCGCGGCTCGACCGGGCCGGCATCCCGGTGGTGCTGGTGCGCGGCAACCACGACGCCGAGAGCGTGATCACCAAGGCGATCACCCTGCCGGACGCGGTGCGCACCTTCTCGACAAAGAAGCCCGAGACCCTTCGCCTCGACCACCTGAAGGTCGCGCTTCACGGGCAGAGCTTTTCCAACCGGGCGGTCGACGAGAACCTGTCGCTGGCCTATCCGGCCGCCGTGCCGGGCTGGTTCAACGTCGGCGTGCTGCACACCTCCTGCACCGGGCACGCCCAGCACGCGACCTACGCGCCCTGCTCCGTCGCCGACCTGCGCGCGCGCGGCTACGACTACTGGGCGCTCGGCCACATCCACGAATATGCCGAGCTGTCGCAGGATCCCTGGATCCTGTTCCCGGGCAACCTCCAGGGTCGCAGCATCCGTGAATGCGGCCCCAAGGGCGCCGTCGTGGTGGAGGTCGGCGACGGGCAGGTCACGGCGGTGCGACGCCTGATCGTCGATCATGCGCGCTTCCACAGCCTCACGGTGGCGGTCGACGCGGCCGAGAGCGAGAGCGAGGCGGTGGCCCTGGTCGAGGCGGCTCTGCGCCCGCTCGCGGCGTTGGCCGAGGGCCGCCTGCTCGCGGTCCGCGTGCACCTCACCGGCGTCACCGCCGCCCACGACCGGCTCGCCGCCGACCGCGAGAACCTCACCGCCGAGATCCAGGCCGCCGCCGACCGCGTCCACGAGGACATCTGGCTGGAGAAGCTGAGGATCGACACAGCCCGCCCGAGCAGCGGCCCGCGGGAGAACGTCGTCGACGCCATCGACCCGGCGACGCTCCTCGCCGAGATCGACCACGACCCGGAGTTTCGCGCGCGCGCGACCGCCGCGCTCGCCGAGATCGCCGCCAAGATGCCGGCGGCCGAGGACGGCGACCTCGCCGCCGATCTCGATACCCTCTGCGCCGAGGCCGAAGCGATGATCCTCGGCCGCCTGACCAAGCGCGCATGCTGAGCCGCGCGATTTCACCGGACGCTCGCCGAAGCCCGGCGGTGCGGAGACACCCATGCGCCTGCTGAGCCTCGACCTCGAACGCTACGGCCCCTTCACCGGCCGCCGGGTCGACTTCCGCGCCGATGCGCGCCTGCACGTCGTCCTCGGCGCCAACGAGGCGGGAAAATCCTCGGCGCTCGCCGCGGTGACCGACCTGCTCTTCGGCATCGGGACACGGACCGCCTACGCCTTCCTTCATGAGATGCCGCAGCTGCGGATCGGCGCCGAGATCGGCAGCGCCGACGGACGGACGCTCTGCTTCCGCCGCCGCAAGGGCAACCGCAACACCCTGGTCGACGCCGACGACGCGCCCCTGCCGGAGACCGTGCTCGCGCCCTTCCTCGGCGGCCTGACCCGCGAGGTGTTCTGCCGCGCCTTCGGCCTCGACGCGAACAGCCTGCGCGAGGGTGCCAGGGAGATGCTGCTCGCCGAGGGCGAGCTCGGCGCCAGCCTGTTCGCGGCGGCCTCGGGCCTGCGCGGCTACAGCGACCTTCAGAAGAGCCTCGAGGCCGAGTCCGACCGGATCTACGGGCCGCGCAAGCGCCAGGACCGCAGCTTCTACCAGGCGTTCGACCGCTACGAGGACGCCCGGAAGGCGATCCGCGACACCGGCCTGCGCGCCGGAGACTGGCGCGACCTCAACGACAGCATCGCCACGGCCGGGAACGCGCTCGACGCGATCAAGGCCGAGCGGATGCGGATCGCGGCCGAGCAGGCGCGCCTCACCCGCCTCCGGCGCGTCGGCCCGCTGCTCGCCGAGATCGACGGGCTCGCGGCGCGGGACGACGCCGAACCGGGGCTGGTCGAGGTTCCCGACGCCTGGGTCGACCGCCTCGGAGAGGCCTGCGCCGCGTTGCGCGCCCGGCAGGCGGACGCCGCGCGCATCGATGCGGCGGCGGACGCGGCCCGGGCGGCCTTCGCCGCCGTCGCCGTCGATGCCGGGCTCGTCGGGCGCGCCGAGGAGATCCTGGAAGGTTTTCGCGGGATCGACCGCTTCGACAAGAACGGGGTCGACCTGCCCCGCATCCAGGGCGAGGCGGACCAGTTCGACGCCGAGCTCGCCCGGCTCGCCGTGCGGGTCGGCCTCCCCGACGTGGAGGCGCTGACGCGGCGCCAGCCCTCGGACGCCGTCCGCGCCCGGGTCGAAACCCTGATCCGCGATGGGCAGGAGGACGCCGCCGCCATCGCCCGGCTGGAGCGCGACCTCGCCGCGGCGCGTACCGAGCACGAGGGCCTGCTGCGCGACGTGGCCGAAGGCGGCACGCCGGTCGATCCGACCCCCTTCCGCGAGACGTTACGCCCGCTGGCGGCGATCCGCGGCGTGATCGCCGAGCGCGACGCCCTCGATGCCACGGTGCGGCGGGCCGAGCAGGTGCTGCGCGGGCAGGCGGCCCGTCTGTCGCCACCGGTGGCCGACGTCGCGGCCCTCGCCGCCGCGCCGCTGCCGACGGTCGAGACGGTGGCGCGCTTCCGGGCCTTGCTCGACGGCAAGGAGCGCGAGCGCGTGCTGGCGGTCGAGCGCCGCGACGCCGCCCGGCGCCAGGTCGCGACGCGGCGGGGGCGCCTGCGCGAGCGCGAGGCCGGCCGGCCGATCGCGACGCTCTCCGACCTGTCTGCGCTTCGGGCCGAGCGCGACGCCGCCTTCGCGCCACTCCGCGAAGCCCTGAGCGAGGGGGTCCGGCAAGCGCCGGGGAATATCGCCGCCTACGAGCGCCTGGCGCAGGCCGCAGACCGGCTCGCCGACGATCTCGCCGCCGACGCCGCCCGCGTCGCGGAGCACGCCGCCGACCGGCTGCGCCTCGACGCCGAGCTCGTCGAGGCCGAGGCCGCCGACGAGATCCTGAGGGAGATCGAAGCCGAGGTCGCGGAAGGCCATGCCGCCTGGGTCGACCTGTGGCGCCCCGCCGGCATCGCGCCCTCGACCCCGGCGGAGATGACGGCGTGGCTCGGTGAGGCCGAGACCCTGATCGAGGGCAAGGGCGATCTCGACGAGCGGCACATCGATCGCGCGCTCCGCACCGAGCGGATCGAGGCGGCACGGGCGCCGTTGCTGGATCTTGCCGAAAGGATGGGACTGACCGACCTCGCCGGCCTCGACATCGGCCTGATCCTCGGCCGCCTGGAAGAGCGCGTTGCGGCGATCGCGTCGCGATGGGAGGCGACCCGCGAGGCGAACGCGCGGATCGGCGCCGCCGCGATCGGCATCGCGCGGTCCACGACGGCGCTCGCCGACGCGAAGGCGAAGCGGGCGGCCTGGCGCAATGCCTGGGACGACGCGGTGCGGGCGATCGGGCTCGACGGCGCGGCCGGGACCGAGATGGCGACGAGCGCCCTCGCCGCCTGGCAGGCGGTGCCGAACGCGCTCGCCGAGCGCGAGAACCGCCGCGCGCGCGTCGCCGGCATCCGCCGCGACATGGAGGCCTACCACGCCGCCGTCACGCCGCTGATCGCGGCGCTCGCCCCCGACCTCGCCCACATCCAGCCGAGCGCCGCGATCCGCAGCCTGCAGACGCGGCTGCAGGAGGCGCAGGCGAGCGAGACCCGCCGGCGCGAGCTCGCGAAGCGGCGCGACGAGGCGGAGCGGGAGGCCGGAGCGGCGATGCGCGCGCGCGACGACGCGCTCGGCCATCTCGCGGGTCTTCTGGCCGACACGGTGCCGGACCTCGGCGCCGACGCGCAGGACGCGGTCGAGGCGCTGCACGGCCGCCTCGTCGCCCGGCGCGCGTTGCGGGCGGAAGCGCTCGCGCGGCGCGTCGAGCTGGCACGCGCCGCAGACGGCGTTCCCGAAGACGCGCTGCGTGCCGACCTCGCCGCCATCGACGCCGATGCGATCGAGGCGCGGCTGCGCAGCCTGGCGATGGAGGACGAGGACCTCGACCAGCGCGGCAAGACGGCCTTCGCCGAGCGCGATCGCAGCGAGCGCCGGCGCGAGGCGCTGGAGGGCGGGACCGGGGCCGAGCTGGCATTGGCGCAGAAAAAGGCGGCCGAGGCCGAGCTTCACGCGAGCGCCCGGCAATGGGCCGTGCTCAAGCTCGCGAGCCTGATGCTCGGCACCGCCATCGCCCGCCAGCGGACGGGGCAGCAGGACCCGCTGCTGACCCGGGCCGGCGCGATCATGGCGGCCCTGACGGGGGGCGGGTTCTCCGGCCTCGCGCAGGATTACGACGAGGCCGACAAGGCGCTGATCGTCGCCCGCCGCGCCGGTGGCGAGACCGTCCACGTCCAGGGCCTCAGCGAGGGCACCCGCGACCAGCTCTACCTCGCGCTGCGGCTGGCCTACCTGGAGGATTACGCCGGCAAGTCCGAGCCGGCGCCCTTCATCGGCGACGACCTGTTCTCGACCTTCGACGACGCGCGGACCGGCCACGGCCTCGAAGCGCTCGCTGCGATCGGCGGCACCGTGCAGCCGATCCTGTTCACCCACCACCGCCACGTCGCCGACCTCGCGCAGGCGCGTCTCGGCTCGGCGGTGGACATCATCCCGCTCTAGAGCATCTTCTGTGATCCCTGGATCAGGGAAGATGCTCCATCTTATTGTGAGATCGCGTTTCCTTCACGCGAGCCGGAATCCACCTCGCTTGAAAATGCTCTAGCCGATCCGTAGCGCGTTTCGAGGTGGGCGAGGTAGGCCTCGGTTCCGAGCGGGCGGCCGGTCGCCTGCTCGAGCAGCGCATCGGTGGGCAGGCGGCTGCCTTGCTCGTGGACGTGGCGGCGCAGCCAGCCGCGCAGCGGCGCGAAATCGCCCGTCGCGAGGCCCGGCAGGATCCCCGGCTCGTCGCGCTTGGCCGCGGCGAAGAGCTGGGCGGCGGCCATCGCGCCGAGCGTGTAGGTCGGGAAGTAGCCCCAGGCGCCGCTCGGCCAGTGGATGTCCTGCAGGCAGCCGAGGCGGTCGTTCGGAACTTCGAGCCCGAGCAGGTTGCGCATGCCGTCGTTGAACGCGCCCGGCAGGTCGGCCACTGCGAGGTCGCCGGCGATGAGGGCCGATTCGAGGTCGTAGCGGAGCAGGACGTGCGCCGGGTAGGTCGCCTCGTCGGCGTCGACACGGATGAAGCCGGGCTCGACCCGGGTGTGCAGGCGGTGAAGGTTCTCGGGCGTGAAGGCGGCCCCGTCGCGCCCGAATTCCGTACGGACCAGGGGCGCCAGGAACGCGAAGAATTCGCGGCTGCGGCAGGCCTGCATCTCGACGATGAGCGATTGGCTCTCGTGCAGGCTCATGCCGCGGGCCTTGCCGACCGGCTGGTTGCGCCACGCGGCCGGGCGGCCCTGCTCATAGAGCGCGTGGCCGGTCTCGTGCAGCACCCCCATCAGCGCACGCCCGAAATCGGCGGCGTCGTAGCGCGTGGTGATCCGCACGTCGTCGGTGGCGCCCCCGCAGAACGGGTGCAGGCTGATGTCGAGGCGCCCGCGCGCGAAGTCGAAGCCGAGCGCACGCATCAAGGCCAGCCCGATCCGCCGCTGCGCCTCAACCGGGAACGGGCCGTCGAGCGGCAGCGGCGCGGGCTCGCGCGCCTGCCGCTCGCGTGCCTCGGCCACCAGCCCGGGAAGCCGGGTGCGCAGATCGGCGAAGAGCGGATCGATGGTCGCGCGCCGCATGCCCGGATCGTACTCGTCGAGCAGCGCGTCGTAGGTGCCGAGCCCGAGGGCCGCCCCCTTGATCGCCCCGATCTCGCGCTGGAGTCGCAGCACCTCGGCCAAGTGCGGCAGCAGCATCCTGAAATCCGACTGCGCGCGGGCCTCGCGCCAGACCATCTCCGCCTTCGAGATCGCCCGCGAGCTCGCCTCGACGAGGTCGCCCGGCACCGCCGCGGCATGGGCGTGGAGGCGGCGCATCTCGGCGAGGTTCGCAGCCCGCCACGGGTCGAGGGCGGTCTCGTCGGCAGCCGACAGCGCGTCGGCGGCCTCGGGCGCCGTCAGGATCTCGTGGGCGATGCCGCGCAGGACCGCGAGCTGGTCGGCGCGGCCGTCGGCGGCACCGTCCGGCATCAGGGTCTGCGAGTCCCAGCCGAGGATGCCGGCGGCGGCGCCGATCGCGTCGAGGCGGGCGAAGCGGCGTTCGAGGCTGGAATAGACGTTCACGATGCGAAGGCCCCGCGGTGACGATCCGGCCGCGAACGGCCGGGATGGGTGCTCTCGTCATAGGCGGCCGTCGGCGCTGCGAACACCCCGACCGGGGCCGAAGACGCTCGCGAGCCCATATCGGCGAGCCCGACCGCGCCTTCCGAGCCGAAAACCCCATATGGTCGCGATGCGCCGCAGGCGTCGCCGACACCGGAGCCGTTTCGTGGATCGCCGCGCCTTCGTCGCCGCAGCCCTGGCCTGCACTGGCCTCGTCGGAGGATCGGCGGCAAGCACCGCGCCCGAACCCGCGGCGATCCCGGACGGTCGCCCGGTGCGGATCGCCATGCTGCTGTTTCCGGGCATGACGGCGCTCGACGTCGTCGGGCCGCAGGAGATCCTCGCGGGCCTCGCACCGGGAAACCTGCATCTCGTCGCACGGGCGGCAGGTCCCGTGGCGAGCGACACCGGGCTCGCCCTCCTCGCCACCGCCGACTTCGAGACCTGCCCGCGCGACCTCGACGTGCTGTTCGTTCCCGGCGGGGACGGCACGCCCGACCAGATGCGCGACGCCGCGACCCTCGCCTTCCTGCGCGATCGCGCCGACCGGGGCGCCTGGATCGCCAGCGTCTGCACCGGGTCGCTGATCCTCGGGGCAGCGGGATTGCTCTCGGGGTACCGAGCGACCTCGCACTGGTGCGTGCGCGACGCCGTGCTGCCGCTGCTCGGCGCGGTGCCGGTCGACGAACGCGTGGTGTTCGATCGCAACCGCGCCACCGCGGCCGGCATCTCGGCCGGGCTCGATTTCGCCCTGGCGCTCGCGGCCAAGCTCCGCGGCGAGGCCTATGCCCGCACCAGCCAGCTCGTGGCGGAATACGCGCCGCGCCCGCCCTTCGATGCCGGAAGCCCGTCCGCGGCCGGCCCCGCGATCTCCCGCGCGGCGGACGCGATCCTCGCGCCGCTCGTCGCGGGCGCACTGGCTGCGAGCCGCAACCGGTGAACCGCCCCGCAGCGCACGCCTCCGTGAACGGGCGCGCCGGAACGGCAACCACGGGTAAGCATTCTGGCAGGTGAAGCCGTCGCGAGGCGACGGCCGCCATCCTGGACCACTACGCCGGACCTGCCATGATCCTCGGAATGATTGTCTCGGCCGTCATCGCGGCGCTCGGCCTGCTCGTGGCGCTCGGCCGGATCGGCCATCCGATCGACGGGCAGGTGCTCACCAATTTCGGCTGGAGCGGCGTGATCATCGGCGTCGCGCTGTTCGGCTTCTTCGCCTACCTGATGCGCGGGCGCCGACGCCCGGTGGCATGAGCCGTGACGGTGTCAGGCGATGCGGATCAGCGGCTCGCGACGCAGCGCCGGCGTCGCGCCGACCTCGACGCGCTGGCGCTCGCGGGCGATGTAGGCCGTCGGCATGATCGCCTGCATGTCCGCCTCGACCGCGCGCAGGGTCGCGTCGGAGTGGCATGGATGCAGGTGGATGATCGCCAGCGCCTTCACGCCGGCGGCCTGCGCCAGCTCGACGCCCTTCTGCCAGGTCGAGTGGCCCCAGCCGCGGCAGGTCGGGTATTCGCAGTCGGTGAACATGCCGTCGTAGACGATCAGGTCGGCATCCTCGACGAAGCGCATCAGGGCTGCGTCCGGCCAGGGATCGGTGTGCTCGATGTCGCTGATGATGCAGAGCCGTTTCCCGTCATGCTCGAACCGATAGCCGACAGAGCCCTGGGGATGGTTGAGCAGGATCGTGTCGACGGTCGCGCCGTCGGAGAAGGTCAGGGTCTCGCCGGCGCGGAAGCCGTGATGCTTGAGCGTGCAGGGTAGGACGTCGAGTGTAACCGGGAAGAGCGGCGGCGCGTATAACCGACCGAGCGTGTCCTCGGCCGACTGCCCGTCGAGGTTCCCGCACCAGGTGTGGACGGTCCGCTCGGGATCGAACACCGCCGGCTTGAAGAACGGCAGTCCGCCGGTGTGGTCGAGATGGAGATGGCTGAAGAGAAGATCGACATCTTTCGGCAGGTCCTGCCGGTTGTGCTGGCCGCACGCGTAGAGGCCGGAGCCCGCATCGACGACGAACAGGCGCTCGCCGCAGCGCACCTCCATGCACGGGGTGTTGCCGCCGAACTCGGCGTATTCCGGGCCGCTCACCGGCGTCGAACCACGCACGCCCCAGAAGCGCAGCGTGAGACCGCCGTCCGATACTGGACTTCTCGACATCGTCATCACGGGTCGTTTTCGTTCGGATGGTCCGATCGCCTTCGATCTGGAACCGTTCTCCGCTTCGCCGTCAATGCGACCGAGGCGGTGGGCGGACGGTGGTTTTCTCATCGCCGCTCTCTGACAGGGGTTGAGATGGGTGGCCGCCGCACGCTGCGATGTGCGAGCCCGCACATGGGATAAGTCCCATCCACGCCTCGCGTTTCGGAGATCACGGGCGTTCGGCGAGGGCGAGCGGACCGGTCGGAGCCCGAACGGGCACCGTCGGATCGCCGGCGCCGGCCGCCCGGACGAGCCGCGGAAGCCGGTCCCGGTAGCGGGAAACGAGGCCGTCGAAGCGATCGGCCTCGCGCTCGTAGGACGGCACGAAGCCGGCCATATGGGTCGGGGACAGGGGCGAGCCCGGCGCCGCCCAGGCAGCCCAGGTCGCCTCGGGCACCGGTGGCGCGCGCCGACGGGCGGGGATGACGATCGTCTCCAACCCGGCATAGGCCAGCGCCTCGGGGCGGCTGACCTCGCCGAGCGACGTGCCCTTGGCGGCGAGCGCCGCCCAGAAAGCGTGTTGGCCGCCGTCGGAATAGCTGGTGCGGATCGCGGCCGCCCCATCGTCGACGAAGGCGGCGATGCGGGCCTCCTCCGCCGCTCGGCGGGTGACGACGGCGGCTTCCTTGGCCGGGTCCTTCGACGGCGCGAAGACGTAGCGGCCGCCCTCGACGCCGACCTGCAGCTCGTCGCCGGTCGCCTCGAACCGGTCCGCGCCCGCCTTGAGCTCGCGCCAGAACCCGATGTTCGGATCGGTGCGATAGCGCGCCATGTTCTCCGCGGTCATCCGGAACGGATAGGCCTGGAACTGGAACGCCGCCTGCCCGCCCTTCAGCGCGTCGCGGGCGATCGCGTAGATCTCGCCGACGGTGTGGTCCATCATCGCGAAGCAGCCCATCGACGAGCACACGCCGTGCACCATCACCGCCGAGCCGGTTCCGCCATGCGCCCGGTCGTAAGCATTCGGGTAGCCGACGTCGAAGGACAGGTAGTAGTGCGAGTTCGGGTTCATCTGGCGCTGCGGCACCATGTAGAAGCCCTCCGGCGTCTGCCGGTCGCCGTTCTTGCGCTTGGGACCGAGCTGGCCGGACCACCGGCAGATCGGGAAGGTCTTGAGGTAAACGAAGCGGCCGCCGGCGGCCTTCTTCCACACCTCGATCTCGGAATCCTTCTTATAGGCCCGGAACAGCACCGGCGCCTGCGGGCTCGTGCCCTTGGCCGCCATCAGCGCGAGGGTGGCGGCGGGGATCGGCGCCTCGGCCTTGGCGTTCTGCGCCGACGCGTCGCCCGCGAACAGCAGGGCGAGCACGACGGCGAAGCCGGTCGGGACCAGACCTTTCAGACGGTGGGCGGGAGGCATCGCGGGGCCGGGGCGGGAGGGTGGCGCGACGCCGCGGCCGACGCGGCCGCGCACGGGACGGGCACGCGGCCCGAACCTGTGCGGCCAATACGGCGTCCGTATGGCTTCATGCCGGCTCGAGCGCGCGGGCGGGCTTCGCCGGCACCGGAACCACGGTGCTGTTCTCCACGGCGATCACCGCATCGAACGGGTCGAGGACGTCGAGGTCGGCGGCGTCGGGGACGCAGACGATGAGGCCGCGGCCGGCCCGGGCCGCGCGCAGGCGGGTGATCCGCGCCGCGATCTCGGCGGGCTTGCGCTCGTCGAGGAGGATCGCGACGACCACGATGTCGGGCTGGCGGATCAGGCAGCGGGCGAGGTCGATCGCGATCCGGGTCTCGACCGGGATCGCGCCCTCGCCGAGCACCGAGCCGGTGCCCGCGCTTCCGGGCTCGACCCGGCTGTCGAGGCCGAGCCGATAGACCGAGGCTTCCAGGCCCTCCTCGGTCAGCACACGCCGGACGATCGCCCGCACCCGCGGCTCCGCCCCGGCCTCTCCGAGGCTGACGCGGCCGAACAGCAGGTTCTCCTCGACGCTGGCCGCCGGATTGATCCGCGTGGGATCGTGGAACTCGACCGCGGCGGCGAGGTGAGCCGGCAGCATCCGCGCGAAGGAGTGGCGGGCGGCGACGAGCCGCTCCTCGAACGCGGCGTCGATCAGCCCAAAGCGGTGGCGGGTTTCGCTGTAGCGCAGCGCCAACCCGATGAGCCGCTCGCGGTCGCGCTGGCCCGCCGGGCCGCGACGCAGCGCGACCGCATCCGGCTGGCGCACCACCAGATCCTCGAAGTAGCCGCGCTCGTCGGCCGGAAAGAGGGAGAACGCGTCGAACAGCGGATGGTCGTTGGGCAGATCGGCGAAGATCTCGACGGTGCTGCGCGCGACCGCGAGGCCGATCTCCGTGAGCGGGCGGACGAGGTCTTCCGCCTCCAGCACGGCGCGCATGTAGGGATGGCGAGCGAGGCGCTTGGGCGCGAAGGTCTGGCCCACGGGCTCGCCGAACAGGATGTTCTCGCCGACCGTGGCCTGATGGTTGTAGCGGGCGGGATCGAACGGCTCGACCAGGCGCTCCGCCCCTTCCGCCTTCAGCATCGTCCGCATCGTGACGCGGGCGGCCACCAAGGCGCGGGCGAAGTCGGGGGCGGCGACCGGATCGACCCGGGCGAGGAGGCCGCGGGAATAGGCGAAGGCATCGAGCCCGGTGATCCGCAGGATCTCGACGAAGGCGGGCTGATCGGGAGCGGCCGCGGGATCCGCGCCGTAGAGGATGTTGGCGCGGAGCGTCCCCTCGACCAGGATCGCCTCGCCGGCGGCGAACGCGATCCGGCGGGCGCGATCCGCGGCATCGAACGCGCCGAGATCATGCCCGGCATAGGTGACGTTGCCCGCCGTCGGCGCGACCTGGCCCGCGAGGATCGCCGCGAGCACCCGGGCGCCGCTGCCGCGGATGCCTGTGATCGCGACGTGCGAGGGCATCGCCAGCGTGAGGTCGACTCCCGAGAGCCGTTCGCCGGTCGCCGCGTCGTAGGCGCCGACGCCCCGCGCCGCGAGATCGCCGGCGCGGGGGACGGCGAGCCCGCCCTTGCGCCCGCGTCGCCCCTCCAGGGCCGCGATCGTGCGGGCGGTCTCGCGGAAAAGCGGCTTCAACCCCTCGCGCAGACGCCAGAGGTTGAGCGTCAGGGCGATCAGGATCGCCGCGATCGCGAAGGCGCCGGCCGCCGCCACCAGGGCGGCGGGGTCGACGTCGCGGGCGGGCGGCGCACCGTTGCCGCCGCCGCGCCACAGAGCGGCACCGGCGGCCATCGCCGGCAGGATGATGGCCAGCGCCAGCGAGGGCGCACGGGCATAGGCGAGCTTCGCCTCGGCGCTCGCCAGCGCTGCGCGGGTCGCCGCGGCCTTCTCGGCGATGCGCGCGCGCTCCAGGGTCGCCGAGCCGTGGATCCGCACCGCCGGCATGCGTCGGACCAGATCCCCGAGCGTCCGCTCCGCAAGCGCGCTCGAGCGCAGGCGCAGAGCGCTCCGCGACGCCGAGCGGCGAAGGATCAGCTCGCGCGCCATCGCGGCCGCGAACAGGCCGACCGCCGCGGCGGGCACCAGCCGCGGGGCGGCCAGGGCGGCGAAGCCCAGGGCGACGAGGATCGCGCCGAGCGCCATCGCCGGCACGAGGATGCCGATGGCGAGCAGGCCGTCGACCCGGCCGAGCGCCTGCCCGAGGAGGCCGGCGAGGCCGCGCGCCTCCTCGCGGGCACCCGGCGGCGCATCGAGGATCGCCGCGGTCGCGGCCTCGCGCATGCGCAGGACCGCACGGCTCTGGGCCGAGAAGCTCAGGGCGGCGACGAACCAGCCGAGGCCGGCGAGCGCCAATGCGCAGGCGGAGAGGCCGAAGAAGGCCGCGCGTTCGAGGTCGAGCGGCGCCAGGCTCCAGCCCGGAACCAGGACGAAATCGTCAGCCGTGCGGGCGATGGCGACGCGCAGGAAGACCAGTGCCGTCGCCTCGTCGTGGCCCAGGGTGTGGACGAGGTCGCGCAGGCAGAGCAGGGCGAGGATGCAGAGCGGGCCGCCGAGGCCGAGCGCCAGCGCGACCGCGGCGAGGTGGCGCCCGCGCGCCGCGCGCCAGGCGAGAACGATCGGATCAGGCTCCATGGCCGCTCACGTGATCGAAGGCTTTCGCATCGGCCGGTCCCGGGCGGCCGCCGGATCGCACGCCGCCTCCCAGCGCATAGGCGCTCTTCGGTCCCGCGAAAAGCGCGCCACCGCACGCCGCGCTCGCCGGCAAGAAACGCGGCCAATCGCCCCCTGTCGCTCAGCTTGGAATTCTTCCATAGCGCGTGGCATCGGCCGGGCAAGAGCGAACCTCCGTCGCATTGCTTTGACGGTGCAGACCGGGTCAACCTTGCGGGACCGGGCTGCGGGCATGGCGAGGCAGGGTCGAACATCTTGGTGACGCTCTCCACCGACGACATGCGGCGGTCTCGGCGCCCGCGGGCCATCGCCTGATGGCGCAGCTGTTCTCGCCGGGCGCCGACGCGATCTACCGGCTCGCCCTGCTCACCGGCGTGGCGTGCCTTGCTGGCATCCCGATCGTCGCGGCTGGGATCGTGCGCTCGGATTACGTCACCGGCGTCGGGGTCGCCCCGGCCCAGCCGGTGCCGTTCAGCCACAAGCATCATTCCGGCGAGCTCGGGGTCGACTGCCGCTACTGCCACACGACGGTGGAGACCCAGGCGACCGCCGGCATTCCGCCGACCCACACCTGCATGACCTGCCATTCGCAGATCTGGACCGGGTCCGACATGCTGAAGCCGGTGCGCGACAGCTTCGCGCGCGACGAGCCGCTTCAATGGGTGCGCCTGAACAAGCTGCCGAGCTACGTCTACTACAACCACTCGGTCCATGTGACGAAGGGGATCGGCTGCTCGACCTGCCACGGCGACGTGACCAGCATGCAGATGACCTACCGCGCCAACGCCTTCGAGATGCAGTTCTGCCTCGACTGCCACCGCGATCCGGCGAAGTACGTCCGCCCGCAGGAGCAGGTCTGGAACATGACGTGGAAGCCGCCTGAGAACCAGGCGAGCCTGGGGCCCGAGCTCGTCGCCAAGAACCACATCCGGGGGGGCGAGCGCCTCACCGAATGCGCGATCTGTCATCGCTGATGGGGACGGACCGCACATGACCGGGCATCACGACATCGGCGCGATCCGCGCGCGCCTGGCGTCCGGCGACGGGCCGGCCTTCTGGCGCAGCCTCGACGCGGTCGCCGACACGCCCGAGTTCCGAAGCTACCTGGAGGCCGAGTTTCCCGCCGCGGCGCGGCTCGCGGCCTCGCCGGAGCGGCGCGGCTTCCTGAAGCTGATGGCCGCCTCGTTCGCGCTTGCCGGATTGTCCGCCTGCGACTCGAGCGACGGGCGGCACTACGAGCTGCCCTACGTCAACGCGCCCGAGCGGATCCTGCCCGGCGCGCCGCTCAGCTACGCCTCGTCGGCGCTGCTCGACGGGTTCGCCAACGGCATCCTGGTCACCACCCGGAATGGCCGCCCGCTGAAGATCGAGGGCAACCCCGACCATCCCTGGAGCCTGGGCGGCACCGACGTGCTGGCGCAGGCCTCGGTGCTCGGCCTCTACGATCCGTTCCGCTCGCAGGCGGTGCAGCATATCGGGCGGCCGAGTTCGTGGGCCGCCTTCCAGGGCGCGATGCTGGCGCAGATGCCGGCTTGGCAGGCGAAGGGCGGCGAAGGCCTCGCCCTGCTTACCGGCCCGGTGACCTCGCCGTCGCTCGAGGCCGAGATCGCGCGGATGCGGAAGACCTATCCGGCGATGCGCTGGTACGTCAGCGCAGGCGTCGCGCGCGACGGCCTCTACGAAGGAGCCCGGCGCGCCTTCGGCCGGCCGGTCGAGACGCTTCCCGAGTTCGCCAAGGCGCGAACCATCGTGTCCCTCGACGGAGACATGCTCGACCTCGGCCCCGGGCAGGTCGGGCTGGCGCGGCGCTGGAGCGACGCGCGAAAGGCATCCTACGCGGCCGGCAACCTCCTCACCCTCCACGCCGCCACAGCGACGCCGACGCTGACCAGCGCCAAGGCAGACTACGGGATCGCGGTCGCCGCCACGCGGATGGAAGCCCTGGCGCGGGACCTGCTGAGCCTCGCCGAGGGCGGAACGGCATCCTCCGCCGACGACGCGTCGGCGGCTTGGCTCGAGCGTGCGTCCGCTGCGCTGAACGCGGCCCGCGGCGCCGGCCTCGTCACCACCGGGCTCAGCGGCTCGCCGGCGTTGCATGCGCTCGTCCACCGGCTCAACGGCGCCTTGGGCAACGCCGGCACGACGGTGCGGCATACCCCACCGGCCCAGGCGATCGGCGCCGGGACGCTCCGCGACCTCAGCACCGCCATGGCGGAGGGCTCGGTCGAGACCTTGATCGTGCTCGGCGTGAACCCGGTCTACGAGGCGCCGGGCGCCCTCGACTTCGCGCAGGCCATGGAGCGCGTGCCGCTGAAGATCCATGCCGGCCTCTACTACGACGAGACCGCGGCCCATTCCGATTGGCACCTGCCGCTGGCGCATCCGCTCGAATCCTGGGGCGATGCCCGCTCCCTCGACGGCACCGTCGGCCTGATCCAGCCGACCGTCGCGCCGCTCTACAACGGCCGCGCCGCCAACGAGCTGTTGGGATTCCTCGACCGGGGCACGATCGGCAACGGCCTCGATCTGCTGAAGCAGCGGATGCGCGGCGAATCCGAGACCGACGCCACGTTCCAGGCCCGCTTCGAGGAGGCCCTGCGCAGCGGCTTCCTGCCCGACAGCGCGGCCAAGCCCGAGACGACGGTGCTGACCGAGGCCGCCTCGGCGCCGGCAAAGCCTCCGGAAGCGCCGCAGGAGACCATCGAGGTGGTGTTCCGCCCCGACCCCACCATCTGGGACGGGACGCTGGCCGATCTCGGCTGGCTGCAGGAACTGCCCAAGCCCCTGACGAAGATCGTTTGGGAAAACGTCGTCGGTGTCAGCCCGAAGCTCGCCGAGCGACGCGGGCTCGCCAACGGCGACATCGTGCGCATCGCCGCAGACGGGCGCGCGATCGAAGGTCCGGTCTGGATCACGCCCGGGCAGGCCGAGAACACGGTCAGCCTCGGGCTCGGATACGGGCGCAACGTGCCCGACCACCTCGCGAAGGGCCTGGGATACGCCGCCAACGTGCTGCGGCCGGCGATGGACCCATGGCTGCTGGAGGGCGCGACGCTCGCTGCGACCGGCCACCGCCGGATGCCCGCGACCACCCAGGATCTCGGCACGATGGAGGGGATGGATCTCGTCCGCGTCCAGCACCATGGCGCGAAGCCGGTCGGCGATGCCAAGGCCTACGAGCTGGCCTCGTTCTACCCGAAGCCCGCAGCCGCAGAACGCGGCGCGGAGGCCGCCTGGGCCATGGCGATCGACCTCGATTCCTGCATCGGCTGCAACGCCTGCATCACCGCCTGCCAATCCGAGAACAACATCCCGGTCGTCGGGCGCGAGGAGGTCGAGCGCGGCCGATGGATGGGCTGGCTGCGGGTGGACCGCTACTTCTCCGGCGCGCTCGATGCGCCCGAGACCCATTTCCAGCCCGTGCCGTGCATGCATTGCGAGAACGCACCCTGCGAGGTCGGCTGCCCGGTGGAGGCGACGCTGCACGATAGCGAGGGCCTGAACCTGCAAGTCTACAATCGCTGCGTCGGCACGCGGACGTGCCAGAGCTATTGCCCGTACAAGGTCCGGCGCTTCAACTATCTCGATTATACCGGCGACATGCCGGTGGTGGCGCAGCAGCAGCGCAATCCCGACGTGACGGTGCGCGCCCGCGGCGTGATGGAGAAGTGCACCTACTGCGTCCAGCGCATCGCCGCGGCCCGCATCGACTCGGCCAAGGACGCGCACGCGCCGATCCCGGACGGTGCGGTCGAGACCGCCTGCCAGGGCGCCTGCCCCACCCGCGCCATCACCTTCGGAAACCTCTCGGACCCCGGCAGCCGGATCGCCGCGGCGCGGGCGGACGGCCGCAACTACGCCCTGCTCGGCGAGCTGAACACGCGCCCGCGGACGACCTACCTCGCGAGCCTCGCGCCGCCGGCGAAGGAGGGCTGACGCCATGTCGGGAGCCACGCTCCAGCCACCATCCGGCACCGGCCTGATCGGCCCCGACGCGACGCTGCACGGCATCGGCCGCGCCGTCGCTTCGGTCCCGCTGACGCATCCGTTGAACCGCCGCTGGTGGATCGCCTTCGCCGGCGCGCTCGCCCTGCTCGGCCTGTTCGGCGGGGTGCTGTGCTACCTGCTCCTGACGGGCGTCGGCATCTGGGGGAACAACAACGCCGTCGTCTGGGCGCTCGACATCGCGAGCTACGATTGGTGGATCGGCGTCGCCAGCGGCAGCCTCCTCGTCTCCGCGGTGCTGCTCCTGCTCGGGGCGGAATGGCGCGGCGCCGTCAACCGGGTCGCCGAGACGGTCGCCTTGCTCTGCACCTGCGCCGCCGGCCTCTACCCGATCATCCATCTCGGCCGGCCGTGGTTCTTCTTCTGGAACCTGCCCTATCCGAACACCTACGACCTGTGGCCGCAGTTCCGCTCGCCGCTCCTGTGGGACGCGATCGACATCGTGTCCTACCTCGTGGTCTGCGTCAGCCTCTGGTACATCGGGTTGCTGCCAGACCTCGCGTCGTTGCGCGACCGCGCCGTCGAGGATGCGCTGGCGCAGGAGAAGGCCCACGGCCGCCCTCGGAAGCGGTCGCTCCTGAAGGCGCAGGCCTACGGGATCGTCGCATCGGGCTGGCGCGGATCGGCGGCGCATTGGCAGCTCTGGTCGCAGGCCTACCGCACCATCGCGCTGCTCGGCGTGCTGCTTGTGGTCTCGCTCCAGACCGGCGCCTCGGTGATGCTCGCGGGCTCGGTGATGCCGGGCTGGCACGACACGATCCTGCCGGTCACCTTCCTCGTCAACGCCGTGTTCTCGGGCGTCGGCGTCACCGCCGCGATCGTGGTGCTGATCCGCTCGGTCTACCGACTCGACGGGCTGATCTCGGCACGGCACCTCGAGATCCTCGCCCGGCTGATGCTCTGCCTCGGATGCGCCAGCCTGTACTGCTACGCCACCGAGTTCTTCTCGACGTTCCTGCACGGCGACCAGCAGGAACGCGACGTGCTGATCCGGCGGATGACGGGCGCCCATGCCTGGGCCTTCTGGACCGTCGTCGCGTGCCTACTGATCCCGGCACAGGCGTTCTGGTCGGCCCGCCTGCGCCGGTCGCCGCTCGCGGTCGCGCTGATCGGCGTCCTGATCGCGATCGGCGCCTACGCCGACCACGTCATGGTCCTCGTGGTGACGCTGGCCCAGGATTTCCTGCCCTCCTCGCGGCTGGCCTACAGCGAGACGATCTGGGGCGTCGCCACCTTCGCCGGTTCCGTCGGCCTGTTCCTGACGCTGCTGCTGCTGTTCCTGCGCTACCTGCCGGCGGTCTCGATCACCGAGAGCCGTCGCCTGGCGCTCGCCGTCGTGCCGGCCGCGGCCGCGGCCGAGCGGAGGGCGGTGAAGGAGGCCGAGGCGCGGCCGCTTGCCAGCGAGCGGGACGGGACGGAAAACGCGCCGCTCTGGGGCGTCAGCGCCGCCTTCGCCTCGGAAGGTGACCTCGCGGCCGCCGCCGCCGCCCTGTCCGGCCGAGACGACGCCCACGTCCACCTGGACGCGCACGGCCCCGTGCCGATGCCGCGCGTGCTCCGCACCCTCGGGATCGCCGGGCGCTCGATCCGCGCCTACGCGATCCTCGGCGCGCTCGCGGGCGGCGCCGCCTTCTTCGGGATGTGCGTCTACGCGACGGCCTACGACTACGTGTTCCTGATCGGCGGGCGTCCGCGCTTCTCGTGGCCGTCCTTCGTGGTGCCGAGCCTGTCCTTCGCGATGATGAGCGGCACGATCGCGGTCCACCTCGCCTTGCTGATCCTGAACCGGTTGCCGCGCTTGAACCACCCGGCGTTCAACATCCCGGGGTTCCTGCGCGCGACGGACGACCGCTACTTCCTCTCGGCCGAAGCCCAGGGCGAGCGCTTCGACGCCGACCGCGTCGTGCGCAAGCTGGCGTCCCTGCCCGCGGAAGCCGGCCGCCCGATCGACATCCGCCGGGTGCCGCGATGAGGCGTCTCCTGGCCCTGCTCGCCGTCCTGCCGCTCGCGGCCTGCGGCGAAGCCGACATGAGCGATCAGCCGCGTGCCAAGACCTGGGACAGGAACGGCTTCTTCCCGCAGGCGATGACGATGCGCCATCCCGTCGCCGGCACCGTGCCGCGGAACGATCCGGCCAGGCCGGCGGCGCAGCCGGCGAGCATCACCGAGACCCTGCTGGCGCGCGGGCGGGAGCGGTACGGCATCTACTGCACCCCGTGCCACGGCGCCTTGGGCGACGGACGCGGGATCATCGTCGCGCGCGGCTTTCCCTCGGCCGGTCAGCTCACCACCGAACGCCAGCGCACGGCGTCGGCCGACGACCTGTATCGGGCGATCTCGGAGGGGCACCGGGCGATGTACGGGATGGGCCAGATGATCCCCTCCGCGGATCGCTGGGCGATCATCGCCTATGTCCGCGCCCTGCAAAGGAGCCAGGATACCGAGGTCGCGGGCCTGCCGCCCGAGGACCGGGCCAAGCTGGAGGCGTCGCGATGATGGCCGCTTACGCCTCGGCCGCACGGCGCCGTCCCATCGCGGCGCTGCTCCTCGGCGCCGGAGCATCGATCCTCGCCGTGCTGGCGGGTGGCTGGCGCGGGGCGGCCACGTCCTACCTGGCGGCTTGGCTCGCGCTACTCGCCCTGCCGGTCGGCGCGCTTCCGATCGCCATCGCGCTCGAGCGGTTCGGCCTGCGCGAGCACGACCGCGGCGAAGGCGAGCTTTCCAAGTCCTTGCGTCGCCTCGTCGGGCTGATGCCGGTGGCAGCGATCCTGGGCGTGCCCGTCTTGTTCGGCATCGGGCAGATCTATCGATGGACCGACGCGCCGCCCGCAACGCCGCTGGCCGCTTTCTGGTTCACGGTGCCGCTCTTCGCCCTGCGGGTGATCGCGTACCTCGCCGCCTGGGTCTGGCTCGCCGCGCGGTTCGTGGTCCCGGGCGAAACCCGCGACGGACGCACGATCTCCGGGGTCGCGCTGCATGCCGTCGTCGGAACCCTGGCCGTCACCGACCTCGTCGGATCCCTGGACCATCGGCTCGGCTCCAGCCTCGAAGGTCTGCTCGTGCTGACGGCCTGGAGCGGCTTGGCCCTGGCCGCGGCGATCCTCCTGGCACCGGAGGAGCCGACGCCGATCGGGCGCGGGCGCGCGGTCCCCGGGCAGGACCGGCTTGTGCCGCTTGTGGTCCTGCTGAGCCTCTGGGCCTTCCTGCACTTCGTGCAGTTCCTGATCGTCTGGTCGGCGAACCTTCCTCAGGAAGTCTTGTGGTACTTCGCTCGCGGCGGCTGGCTCGGCCGTGCGTTCGCGAGCCTCGGCGGGGCCGTCGTCCTGCTCGGCGCGCTGGCGACGCTTCGGCCGGGGCGCCCGACGACGCGGGTCTTGGCGGCGCTGGTGCTCGCGCTCCACGCGGTCGAGATGTTCTGGTTCGTGACGCCCGCTCTGCGCGACCGCTTCGTGATCGGCTGGAGCGACGCCTTCGCCGCGATCGCCGTCTGCTGTCTGGCCGTGGCCCTGCTGCCGGTGGCGCAACGCCTGATGCCCGTTCTCTCGCCCCGGCGCCGGCGGAGCGCGGTCGCATGAGCACCGAGCGCACGCAGCACCGGTTCGGCTTCGTCTCGTCGATCATCTCCGGCTTGGCGATCTTGCGCCGCCGTCCTTCCTCGCCCGGGACGGCGAAGGCATCCGGCGAGGCCGGATCCTCGGACGGGCCGGGCTACGAAACCTCTGACGTCCATGTCGGCAACACGGCCCGCGTGATGGCCGGGCTGATGGTGACAGCGCTCGCCGTGATCGGAGCGATGATCTGGCTGAAGACGATGGTCTCGACCGATCAGCGCCAGGCCCTGCCGAGCCTGACCGCGCAGCAGACCGCGCGGCTCGTTCCCCCGCCACCGAACCTTCAGGCCGACCCCTACGCCGACCTCGCTGCCGAGCGTGCGGCCGAAGGCCGGCGGCTCGACGGCTACGCCTTCCTCGACGCCTCGCGGCAGCGCGCGCGCATCCCGATCGACCGTGCCATGGCGCTGACGGTCGGCCGAACGCTGGACCCGTGAGCCGATGACGCCGAAGCACGCAGCCCTCGAGCTCTGGCCGGCGGCGGCCTCCGCCGTCGCGGTCGAGACCGACTACCTGATCCTCGCCTTCACGGTGCTCACGCTGGTGCTCACCGTGCCGGTGTTCCTGGCGATCACCTGGTTCGCGATCCGGTACCGCGACGGCCAGGAGGCGAACCGCGACACCAGCGGCATCCGCTCGAACCTAATCGAGATCAGCTGGATGCTGATCCCGTTCCTGCTGACGCTGATCTTCTTCGTCTGGGGCGCGCGGCTCTTCGTGATCTCGAAGAACCCGCCGCCCGACGCGATGGTGATCGAGGCGATCGGTCGGCAATGGATGTGGAAGTTCCAGCACCCGACCGGCCAATCCGAGATCAACGACCTGCATGTGCCGATGGGCCA
Organism: Methylobacterium sp. J-092; assembly: GCF_022829325.1. Lineage (NCBI taxonomy): Bacteria > Pseudomonadati > Pseudomonadota > Alphaproteobacteria > Hyphomicrobiales > Methylobacteriaceae > Methylobacterium > Methylobacterium sp. J-092. The sequence goes on from NZ_JAKSXU010000055.1 coordinate 90,717, forward strand.
GCCGATCAAGCTGCGGATCATCAGCCAGGACGTGATCCATGCGCTCTACCTGCCGGCGCTCCGGGTGCAGATGGCGGCCTTGCCCGACCGCTACACCGAGCTGTGGTTCAAGGCCGACAAGCCCGGCACCTTCCACCTGTACTGCTCGGAATATTGCGGCACCGACCACTCGGCGATGGAGGGCAGCCTGACGATCCTCAGCCAGGGGGACTACCAGGACTGGCTCACCCATTCCGGGGCGCAGCAATCGAAGGTCGCGGCCGGCAAGGCGATCTACAATGCCTACGGCTGCGGAACCTGCCACGACGACGGTTCGACCGTGCAGGCGCCGAAGCTCGCCGGCCTCTACGGACGGGCGGTGCGACTGGCGGACGGGCGCACGATCACGGCCGACGAGGACTACCTTCGCGACAAGATCCGCAACCCCAACGGCAACCGGCTCGCCGAGGGCTACAAGCAGATCATGCCGAGCTTCGCCGGCGTGATCCCGGAGGACGACCTCGGCCGCCTGATCGACTTCCTGAAATCGAACACCCGCACCGTGGGCGACGCAGCGTCCGGAGAAGCCACGCGATGAGCGCATCGGGCACGATCGACAGCGGGATCGCGAACCGCGAGCCGCACGCGCCGGAGGCGACGCTCGATCGTCCGGCCGACTATCTCCACGCCCAATCGACCCTGCGCTCGTGGTTCCTCACCACCGACCACAAGCGCATCGCGATCCTCTACCTCGCCTCGATCACCGCGTTCTTCATCATCGGCGCCGTCGCCGCGGGCGTGGTGCGGCTGGCCCTCGTCGTGCCGAACGGCGCGGTGATGGCCAACGACACCTACAACAAGGCCTTCACCATCCACGGCGTGGTGATGGTGTGGTTCTTCCTGATCCCGTCGATCCCGGCGACCTTCGGCAACTTCCTGATCCCGCTGATGATCGGGGCGAAGGACCTCGCCTTCCCCAAGCTGAACCTCACGAGCTGGTACGTCTTCATGACGGGCGCGCTCTTCACGATGGTGTCGGTGGTGCTCGGCGGCATCGACACGGGCTGGACCTTCTACGCGCCGCTCTCCACCGCGTTCTCGAACGGCTGGGTCCTGCCGGCGCTGATCGGCGTGACGATCGTCGGGTTCTCGTCGATCCTGACGGGCCTGAACTTCGTCGTCACGATCCACACCATGCGCGCGCCCGGCATGACGTGGTTCAAGCTGCCGATCTTCGTCTGGACGCACTACGCCACCAGCCTGATTTTCCTGCTGGCGACGCCCGTGATCACCACGGCGCTGATCCTGCTGATAATGGAGCGCGCCTTCCACATCGGCGTGTTCGATCCGGCCTATGGCGGCGACCCGGTGCTGTTCCAGCACCTGTTCTGGTTCTACTCGCACCCGGCGGTGTACATCATGGTCCTGCCGGGGATGGGGGTGATCTCCGAGATCATCCCGGCCTTCGCCCAGAAGAAGCTCTTCGGCTACCGCTTCGTCGCCTACGCCGCGATCGGGCTCGCCTCAGTGACGTTCTTCGTCTGGGGCCACCACATGTTCATCAACGGGCAGAGCGATCTCGCCTCGCTCGCCTTCTCGGCGCTCTCCTTCGCGGTCGCCGTGCCCTCGGCGGTGAAGGTCTACAACTGGACCGCGACGATCCATAAGGGGAAGCTCCGCCTCGACACGCCGATGCTCTACGCGATGGGCTATATCGGCCTGTTCGTGCTCGGCGGCCTCACCGGCCTGTACCTGGCGACTCTGGCGATCAACCAGCACATCCACGCGACCTACTTCGTGGTCGCGCACTTCCACTACATCATGGTCGGCGGCACGGTGCTGGCCTTCCTCGGCGGGCTGCACTTCTGGTGGCCGAAGTTCACCGGCCGGATGTACAACGAGGCCTGGGGGCGGATCTCGGCGCTGCTGATCTTCCTCGGCTTCAACGTGACGTTCTTTCCGCAGTTCATCCTCGGCTACCTCGGCATGCCGCGACGCTACGCGACGTACCCGCCGGAATTCCAGCTGCTGAACGTCCTCTCCTCGGCCGGCGCGACGATCCTGGCGGCGGGCTACATCTTCCCGATGCTCTACCTCGTCTATTCCCTGTGGTTCGGCAGGAAGGCGCCCGCGAATCCCTGGGACGCCAAGGGGCTCGAGTGGGAGACGACCTCGCCGCCGCCGACGCTCAACTTCGCGTCGCCGCCCGAGGTGCCGAGGGTTCCGTACGACTACCCGATCCAGGAGCAGGAAACGAAGGCGCAGCATCGATGAGCCAAGAGCGATGAGCCCGGGTCTCGCCGACGGCGTCGGCATCAAGCGCGCCCACCATTTCGAGACCGTGGCGCAGCAGCGCTATGCCGCCACGCTCGGGATCTGGGCGTGGCTGATCACCGAGCTCCTGCTCTTCGCGGCCCTGTTCCTGGTGGCGCTGATCGTGCGGATCCAGCACCCGGAGGCGACGCAGGAGGCGGCGCGCCACCTGAAGTTCTGGATCGGCGCCGTCAACACGGTGGTGCTGATCGTCTCCAGCCTCACCATGTCGATGGCGATCGAGTTCTCGCGCATCGGCTGGCAGCGGGCGATGGTGCGGGCGATGCTGGCGACGGCCGCTCTCGGCAGCCTGTTCCTCGTGCTGAAGGCCTACGAGTACTACGCCGACTACCAGGAGCACATGATGCCGTTCCTCGGCTCGCGCCCCTACGAGCTGTCGGCGAGCCCGGCCTCGCGCCTGTTCGTGAACCTCTACTACGTCGCGACGCTGTTGCACGGGCTGCACCTGCTGACCGGCATCTCGCTGCTGCTCGGCATGACCTGGATCGCGTCCAAGGCGGGGTTCCTGTCGCGGCACCAGAACTGGATCGAGATCTACGGCCTGTACTGGCACTTCATCGACCTGATCTGGATCATGGCCTTCCCGATCCTCTACGTCGTCAACCGGTAGCCCGATGCGCAGCCCGCTCGCGACCCTCTCCGACGCCGACCGCGCGCTCCTGAAGGATCGGCTGCGCAAGCCGGTCCTGACCTTCCTGGCGCTGATGGGCCTGCTCGCGGTCAACGTCACCCTCGGCGCGACGCTGCCGTTCGAGCAGGTCTGGGCGCTCGAGCTCGTCGTCGTCGCGGCGATGGCGCTCGTCGTCCTCCTCGTGTCGATGGAGGTGCTGCACGAGCCGCCGCTGGTGAAGCTGTTCTCCGGCCTGGGCTTCTTCTGGGTCGCGATCATGGTCGGCATGACGCTGACGGATTACCTCGGCCGCTGACGCGCGGTGCGGTTCACGGTTGTTCGCCGTCCGAAACGCACCTAAACCGAAGTGGACATCCGGGCGGCGGACGATCCGCGCCGAGGCCCCGCCCGATCAGGTAAGTTTCCGAGACGATGTGCGAACTGCTCGGCATGAGCGCGAACGTGCCCACCGACATCCGCTTCTCGTTCGCGGCGTTGGCGCGGCGCGGCGGCGAGACCGGTCCGCACGCGGACGGATGGGGCATCAGCTTCTACGAGGGCCGCGGCTGCCGCAGCTTCCACGAGCCCGAGCCGAGCGCGAAGTCGGAACTCGCCCGCCTGCTGCGCGACTACAAGATCAAGAGCCGCATCGTCATCGGGCACGTGCGCAAGGCCAATCGCGGCCGCGTCAGCCTGGAGAACACCCATCCGTTCTCGCGCGAACTCTGGGGCCGGCGCTGGACCTTCGCGCATAACGGCCAGCTCAAGGGGGTGAAGAAGCTTCCGCTCGGCGGGTTCATGCCGATCGGGTCGACGGACAGCGAGTACGCCTTCTGCTGGATGCTCGGCCGCCTGCAGGGGCGCTTCTCGGCCCTGCCCAAGCCCGCGCTGCTCGACCGCGCGGTGGCCGACCTCTGCGCCGAGCTGCACGCGCTCGGCGTGTTCAACATGCTGCTCTCCGACAGCCGAACCCTCTACGCCCATTGCGGCAAGCGCCTGTGCTACCTCACCCGCCGGGCGCCCTTCGGCACGGCGACGCTGATCGACGAGGATTGGCGGGTGGACTTCGCCCAGGAGACCACCGAGCGCGACGTCGTGTCGGTGGTGGCGACGCAGGCGCTGACCCGCGACGAATGCTGGACCGACCTCGCGCGCGGTGACGTCATCACCCTGCGCGACGGCGCGATCCGCCTGCTGAAACCCGGCGCGCCGGCGGCGGCCACCGTCGTCGTCGCGCCGAAGCCCTGTTGAGGCGAGGCGCGACGCACTTGGATGTGACGGTCGCGAAGGTGCAAGCGCGGCCGCGATAGGCTAAAGACACGGAACAACTCGAACGGCTCAGGCGCGAGCCGCACACGTTCCGCCTCGCGGCTTCGGACCACCCGCGAGCCCGCAGAAGACCGTAGATTGCGACGCATCATGACCCGCGACGAGACCGACACCCTTCCGAGCCAGTCTGGAAACGGCGACAAGGATGCGCGGCCGAACCTGTCGCACACCATCCGCTCCCATCTCGGCGACCATCTGCGCAGCGCCTACGACACGTTGGGCCAGACCGAGCTGCCGAGCCGCTTCGCCGAGCTGATCGCGAAGCTCGAGGCGGCGCTCAAGGCCCGCGGCGAGGCGATCGAGCCGGAGTTCCGCAACGGCCTGCTCGCGGCCGTGCCGAGCCTGCGCGCCTTCGCCCTGTCGCTGACCTCGAACCCGGCCCGCTCCGACGACCTCGTGCAGGATACGCTGATGAAGGGCTGGCAGCACCGCGCCCGCTTCCAGCCCGGCACCAACCTGAACGCGTGGCTGTTCACGATCCTGCGCAACATCTTCTACTCGGACCACCGCAAGCGGGTCCGCGAGGTCGAGGACCAGGACGGCTCCTATGCCGCGCGCCTGGCCACCGCCCCGCACCAGGGCGACCGTCTCGACGTCGAGGACCTGCAGACGGCGCTCGCCAAGCTCCCGCCCGACCAGCGCGAGGCGCTGGTGCTCGTCGGCGCCGAGGGCGTCTCCTACGAGGAGGCGGCGACCATCATGGGCTGCAAGGTCGGCACCGTGAAGAGCCGCGTCAGCCGGGCCCGGGGGCGGCTCGCCGAGCTGCTGGGCTACGACGAGGAAGACCTCGGCTCCGACCGGTTCATCCAGTCGGCGATGCCCAAGGACGCGTGAGAGAACGCCCGACGATCGGTCTTTTTTGACGCATCCGTTTCCGGGGGTCGTGCGTTACCGGCCCGACACTCGCACGGCGCCGGTTGGCGCGGCGAGCATCGGAAGACGGAGCTTTGCCATGCAGTTCAAGACCCTTCTGGCCGCCTCGGCCCTCGTTCTCACCCTGCCGCTCGCCGCACAGGCGCAGGGCACCATCCGCGGTGCCGAGCGCGGCGCCGAGACCGGCTCCGACATCGGCGGCCCGATCGGCGGGATCGTCGGCGGCGCGGTGGGCGCGGCGACCGGCACCGTCGGCGGCATCCTCGGCGTCGACATGCAGCCGCGCTTCCGCAGCTACGTCCGCGAGCGCAACGTGCGCTCCTACGATTACGACGGCCGCGTCGCCGTCGGCACCACCCTGCCGGGCGACGGCGTGACCTACTACGAAGTGCCCGACGAGTACCGCGTCCAGCCGGGCACCCGCTACACCGTGATCAACAACCGCCCGGTCCTCGTCGATCGCGGCCACCGCATCGTCGAAGTGATCGACTAGGCGTTTCATCGCCGCGCGACGTGCGAGGGCTCCGGGGCGACAGGCTCCGGGGCCCTTTTCCTTGGCGCCCACCGCACGCTCGGCCGCCCATGCAACGCTTCGCCGCATCGCCCGTTATGGCTCTGACGGCGAACGGGAATTCCCACCATGAACGACGACGCCATCGATCCGAAGGCCGGGCTTCCGGAGCCGGTCCGCGACCATCTTGGCCAGCAGCTGCGCTCGATGCTGTCGGTGGGCCAGGAGAAGCCGCGCTTCCTCGGCGACGATCCCGCGCCCGACGCCACCTTCGCGCCGCAGCTTCAGCGCCTGGAGACCCGGCTCAAGACCCACGAGGAGGGCACGGGCGCCGTCGAGCACGCCCTCGACCGCATCCTCGATGCCTTCGGCGTCACCCCCGACGACGGCAAGCCCGCCGACACCAAGCCGACGGCCTGAGGGTCAGACCTTCGGGCGCGTCGCGAGGAGGTCGCGGATCTCGCCGAGGATCTTCACGTCGGCCGGCACCTCGGCGACGGCCTCGGGCTTGGCCTCCTCCTTGGTCACGAGCTTGTTCATCGCGCGGATGACCAGGAACAGCACGAAGGCGACGATCATGAAGTTGATCGCCACGGTGATGAACTGGCCGTAGCCGATCACCGCGCCCTGCTTCTTCGCCTCGGCATAGGCCGCGCCGGCCTGCACCTTCGACGACAGCGGCAGGTAGTAGTTCGAGAAGTCGAGCCCGCCGGTGATCGCGCCGATCATCGGCATGAACACGTCCTGCACCGCCGAGGTGACGATCGCCCCGAAGGCGGCGCCGATGATCACGCCGACGGCGAGATCGACCACGTTGCCGCGCAGCGCGAACTTCTTGAACTCTTCGAGCATGGCGGGTCCCCAGCCTTCAGGTGCCTCACGCTACGCGTGGCGGCGGGGGCCGCCAAGCGCACGCGGGCCGGCATCCACCGTCAGATCGCCGAGGCCGGGTCCTCGCCGGACTCGATGCGGGCCGCCGGCTCGAGCCGGGCGCGGCGGCGGTACTGCGCGGCGCCGATCGGCAGGCCGACGATGTAGGCGGCGCTGATCGCCACCAGCGATTCGAACGGGAACGAGATCAGCAGGCCGAAGGCGGCGACGCCCGCCAGGAAGATTGGCAGCACCCACCCGCGCGGCACGCGCTTGCCCATGGTCTTGCCGGAGAAGGTCGGCACGGTGGAGACCACCAGCAGGGCGATGCCGAGCACGTAGACCAGGATCGCCGGCGCCGCCCAGGCCTCGAAGCCGAAGCCGAGGAAGTGCAGGTAGAGCGGCAGCATCGCCGTCATCGCGCCGGCCGGGGCCGGCATGCCGACGAAGTAGTCCTTCTTCCATTCCGGGCGGTTCGGGTCGTCGAGCATCGCGTTGAAGCGGGCGAGCCGCAGCGCCATCGCGATGGCGAAGATCAGCGCCACGATCCAGCCGAGCGATTTCAGGTTGTGGAGCGCGAAGCCGTAGAGGATCAGCGCCGGCGCGCAGCCGAAGTTGACGAAGTCGGCCAGCGAATCGAGCCGGCGGTGATCGCGATCATCGCGGCCGCCGTGCTCGACGGCATCGACGGGCGCGGGGCGCGGCTCCTGAAGGGCACCTCGCGCTTCGGGGCCGAGCGCGATGCGCTGTCCGACTGCGTCAACTTCGGCTGCGCGCCGGCGCTGATCCTCTACGGCTTCGCGCTCCACAAACTGAAATCGCTCGGCTGGATCGTGGCGCTGATCTTCGCGAGCGC